>JBDSMV010000253.1:0-7053 GCA_039915715.1 Rubrivivax sp.
AACGGGCTGGAACACCAACCGCCGCGTCGTCACCTGGAACCCGAGCAACGCAAGCGGCACGCCGTTCCGCATCGGCACTTTGAGCGCCACCCAGCAGGCGTTGCTCGACACGGTCTATCGCACCGGCAACGACAGCGCCGACTACCTCAACTACCTGCGCGGCGACCCGACGCACGAAGAGTCTTCGGCGGCCGCCGGCAGCGCCCGCATCTACCGCAATCGCACCAAGGCGGTGGGCGACATCGTCGGCAGCAAGGTGCGCGCCGTCGGCCCGCCATCGGCACCGTTCTCGGATGCCAGCAATCCCGGCTACAGCGCCTTCAAGACCACCTGGGCGAACCGTCCGACGATGGTTTACGTGGGCAGCAACAGCGGCATGCTGCATGCCATCAACGGCTCGCTGACCGGCGCTGAAGCCGGCAAGGAAGTGTTCGCCTATGTGCCCGCTGCGCTCTTCAGCGGCCCGAGCACGCCCGCGATCCCCGAAGTCAACGGCCTGCAGTCTCGCGGCGACCCCAACTTCTCCCACAAGCCGATGGTCGACGGCACCCCGGCTGTGTTCGACATCGACTTCGGCCGCACCGGCGGCAGCATCGGCACCCCCGACTGGCGCAGCGTGCTGGTGGGTGCGCTGGGCAAAGGCGGCAAGAGCTATTACGCCATCGACGTCACCAACCCGGCTGCGATGACCAGCGAGCTGCTGGTGGCCGGCAAGGTGCTGTGGGAATTCAGCCACCCCGACCTCGGCTACACCTATGGCGAGCCGACCGCGGTCAAGACCAAGAAATGGGGCTGGGTGCTGATCTTCGGGTCGGGCTACAACAACAGCGGTGCCGGCTACTTCTTCGTCGTCAACCCGAAGACCGGCGCCTTGCTCGAAAAGGTCGGTACCGGCATGGGTTCGTCGACCAACCAGGCCGGCATGGCGCATGCCCAGGGCTTCGTTCCCGACCGCACCGACTTCACCGCCGACGCGGCCTATGCAGGCGACCTGTTCGGCAATCTGTGGCGGCTCGATCTGACTCCGATCACGGGCGCTTATGCAGCGCCCACCCGCCTCGCCACGCTGACCAATGCCGTCGGCACGGCGCTGCCGATCACCTCGAGACCGCTGGCTGTCGTGCACCCGGTGTTGAACCGGCGCTTCGTCACTGTCGGCAGCGGCAAGCTGCTGGACACCAGCGACATCACCAACTCCACCCCGCAAGTCTTCGCGGCGATCCTGGACGGCAACAACAACGGCTTCAACACCCAGCCGCTGCCGACCGGCGTGACCTATCCGATTCAGCGCACGAACCTGGTCCAGCTCACCGACCTGCGCACCAAGACCACGATCGACTTCAACACCAGGATGGGCTGGTGGATCGACCTGGAAGCTGCGGCGGGCGGGTCGACCTGGCGCGTGATCTCGGAGCCCAGTTCGTTCTACGGCGTGGTCACGTTTGCGGCCATGGTGCCCAACGGCGATGCCTGCAACCCGTCGGGGATGAGCCGCGTGTTCTCGGTCGACGTCGGCAGCGGCAAGAGCCAGTTGCTGGATGATTCGGGCAACACCATCGCCTATGCCAGCGTGCCCGGGGTCGTCACCGAACACAAGACCTACAGCGTCAACGGCGTGCCGCGCTTGATCGTCAGCACCGACCAGGGCGGCATCATGCCGCTCAACCGGCCGCCGCTGACCAACGTGCTGCGGCGCTTGAACTGGCGCGAACTGCCGCTGTCGGATTGATCCGGTCAGCAGCGGTCAGCGGCGGTCAGCGGCGTCGGGCGTCGGGTATCAGGTCCCGGGGCTCTGGACCCTGGGTCTTGCAACAGCGGCGCTATGGCGCCGCTTGCGCTTCCAGGTGCGCCGCATCGTTCCAGCCCACCAGCGAGAAGCGCTCGCCGGTGAACAGCAGCCGGTTGATGGTGGCGTTGCCGAGCTGCCAGCCGCGGGGCTCGGCCAGCGACACACCGACCGCAGCGCGGTAGAGACAGTCGAGCACCCCACCGTGCGCAACGAGGGCGATCGCCGCTCCCGGGTGTTGCGCCGCCAGCCGTGCGGCCGCGCCGACGCAACGTGCGCTGAAGGCGGTCAGCGATTCGCCACCGCCAGGCTCGAAGTCGGGCTCACGGCTGAGCCAGTGTCGCGTCTCGAGCGGCCAGCGTTGCTGGATCTCGTCGAAGGTCTGACCTTCGAAACTGCCGAAGCTGCGCTCGCGCAACGCGGAGTCGGTCAAGAGCGGCGCCCCGGTGGCGCGCGCCAGCGGCTCGGCGGTGGCAAGGGCGCGTTGCAGGTCGCTGCTGTAGATCACAGCCAGCAGTTCGCCAGCCAGCGCGGCCGCCAGTTGAGCGGCCTGCCAGCGGCCGGTGGCGTCGAGCGCGATGTCTTTGTGGCCCTGGATGCGCTTGTCGGCATTCCAGGCGGTCTGCCCGTGGCGCAGCGCAAAGACGCGCGTCGACTCCGACATGGTGCGAGCGGCCTGCGGGCCGCTCAGGCGCCTGCCGGAAGCAGCCGCTGGTTCAGCGTGTAGGTGCCCGAGAAGGTGGCTTCTGCCAGCACCCGGCCTTCGATCGCATGGCGCACATCATCGCCGTCGAAGACACCCTCGAGCGGCAAGCGTGCCAGTGCCACCGCGTAGAGCGTGAACACGTAGTGGTGCACCAGCGAGTCGTTGAAGGGTGGGTAGGGGCCGTCGTAGCCGAAGTAGTCGCCGGCCATGTCCGGGTTGTCGGCAAACCAGCCGGTAAAGTCATTGCGACCGTGGCGGGCGCCATCACGCGCACCTTCGCGTACGTACGGCCCGGGTTTGCCGCGCGCCACGAAGCCACTGCTGAAATCACCTTCGGCGATCTCGGTCGGGCGCGGGGGCAAATCGATCAGCACCCAGTGGTAGAAGTCGCGCCGCGGCAGGTCGGCCGGTACTTCGCGGCCCGGCTGGTTGACATCGTCGGCGCGGGTGGGCACGTCGAAGTCATGACAGATCAGCACCATCGACTGGGTGCCCGAGGGCAGCTCGCTCCAGCCCAGATGCGGGTTCAGGTTGTCGCCGAAAGTGGTGCCGCCCTGGCCGTCGGGTCGCCCCGCGGCGAAACGCACCGGGATGCGGTCACCGTTGGTCCAGCTGTTGCTCCAGAGCTTCATCGTCTGCGTGCGTGTCCGATCTTGTGCACGGGGAGCCCTAGACGCCCCACACCACCGGTTCGCTCGCGCCATGGGCACGGCGCAGCATCTCGACCATCGGCCAGAAGCGCTGCTTGAGCCCCACGGGTGTCGGCCGGCTGCCATCGTCCTGCTCGGGTCGCTCGGGCGCGTTGTCGGCACGCGCTTCGTCCTCGGCCACCGCAGCCTCGAGCGCTGCAATCGCAGCCGGCATGTCGGCCACGTCGATCACGCCCTTGGCTGACCGGCTGCGACCCAGCGCGCCCATCAACTCGTCGCCGTGCGGGCCGAGCATGATGACGTCGCCGGTGGCGGCGCTCTTGAACTTGTAGATCATGGGTCTGGGGGGCGCGTCCGAATGAAGCGTGCATTGTGCAACCATCGATTGCGAGCCGCCCGCAGCGCTCGGGCGGGTCTCACCCGCTGACCAGCCGGATGTGCGCAGCACCGGCGGCGCGCTCGGGCATCACTCCCTGCGCCGCGGGCGGGCGCTCGGCGCAGCGCGATGCCAGCAGCCGGGACTCGAAGCTCAAGCTGTCCAGCGCCGGCGCGAACAGGAACCCTTGGAACTGGTCGCAACCGGCCGCTTGCAGAAAGGCGCGCTGCGGCTCGGTTTCCACGCCTTCGGCCACCACCGCCATGCCGAGCGCGCGCGCCATCTGCAGGATCGCACGCACGATGCCGGCGTCGCCGCCTTCGTCGGGCAGGCCGGTGACGAAGCTGCGGTCGATCTTCAACTTGCCCACCGGCAGGCGCTTGAGGTAGGCGAGGCTCGAATAGCCGGTGCCGAAGTCGTCGATCGCCAGCCGCACGCCCAGCCGCGCCAGCGCATGCACGCGCTGCAATGCGTCGGCGGCGTCGTGCAGCAGGATCGATTCCGTCAGCTCCAGCTCGAGCAGCGCTGCCGGCAAACCCGCAACCGCCAGAACGCTGGCCACGCGTTCGACGAACTGCGGCTGCTGAAACTGCAGGGCCGAGACGTTGACAGCCACCGGCACCGACAGCCCGCGGTGGTGCCACAGCGCAGCCTGGCGCACCGCCTGCGACAGCACCCAGCCACCGATGGCGACGATGAAGCCGCTTTCCTCGGCCACCGGAATGAAGCGCCCGGGTGGGACCTCGCCCAGTTCAGGGTCGCGCCACCGCAGCAGGGCCTCGGCGCCGACGATCGCGCCGCTCGCCAGGTCCACCAGCGGCTGGTAGCGGAGCCGGAAGCGGTTGCTGACCAGCGCCTGGCGCATGGCATGGTCGAGCTGCATGTGGAAGCGCCGGTCGCCCTCGGCCCGCGCCTGATGCAGGCGAAAGCAGGCCCGACCGGCATGCTTGGAAGCGCGCATGGCCGCTTCGGCATGGCGGCTGAGGTCGTCGATGCGGCTGCCATGCGCCGGCGCCAGCGCGATGCCGATGCTGCAAGTCAACGTGAAGGTGGCGCCATCGACGCTGCAGGGCTTGGCCACCACCGCCAGCACGCGTCGAGCCGTGGCTTCGGCAGCCGGCGCTCCTGCCGTCCCCACCAGCACCGCGAACTGGTCGCCGCCGACCCGCGCCAGCACGTCGTCCTGGCGCAGGCAGCCCTGGATGCGCTGCGCCACGTCCAGCAGCACGCGGTCGCCGTTGTCGTAGCCCAGACTGTCGTTGATGTGGCGAAAACGGTCGAGGTCGATCAGCATCAGCGCGAAGCTGCCGCCGCTGCGCCGCGCCCCGTGGGTCGCCTGCGCCACGCAGTCGGACAGCTGGCGGCGGTTGGGCAGGCCGGTGAGCGCGTCGGTGAGCGCCATGGTTTCGATGCGCTCCTGGGCCGCGATGCCGCTGGTGAGATCGCGGAACGACCACACCCGGCCTTGCACCCGGCCGTCGGCGAGCAACGGCCGCGTCACGCGTTCGAAGGTCTGGCCGGTGCGCAACGTGAGCGGGTCGCTGGCCTGCAAAGTCGGATCGAGCCGCAAGGCCTGCAGCCGCGACAGATAGTCCTGCGGGTCGGTCACGCTGCTGGCCATCCAGCCCTGCACGGCGCTGCCTTCACCGGTCTGCAGCAGGTCAGCAGGCAACGACCAGAGCTGGGCGAAGCGCTGGTTGAAGGCGGTGATGCGGCCCACGGCGTCGGTCACGAGGAAGCCGTCGGCGGTGGATTCCAGCGTCGCTTGCAGCTCGGCCAGCAGCGAGTCCCGCTCTTGCGACAGGCGCTGCTCGGCGCTGCGGTCCTGCAGCATGACGAGGATCTGCGTTCCGCCGCCGCCGATCACGGCGATGCTGCGGCTCACCAGTCGCGGCCCACCATGCGGCAGTCCCACCAGGGTGTCCGAATGCAGCGGCAGCAGTTCTCCGGCTGCGGCGCCAGCCCACCAGGCCATGTCCTCAGGAGAAGCGAGCAAGCCCGCCGCCACCTGCCCCAGCAACCCGCCGGCTGCATGGCCGAACAGCCCCTCTGCCGCGCGATTCGCAGCCAGCACCAGGCCCCCGGCCAAGTCGGCGATCCAGGCTGGATGCGGCAGCGCAGCGAGCAGGGCGTCGTGCGCAGCAATCTCGCTCGGCGCGATACCAAGACCGAGGCATGCAGCGCCCCCGGACGGAGCGCACTGCTGGCAGTCCGCGCCGGCCATCAGCGCCATTTCAGGAGGCTCCTCCGGGGGATAGAGCGCGCGGGCGAGCGTGGGGGCTTCATTCAGGCCGCCAAGGCCACGGCAGCGCGCGCCTGCTGCAGCGGCTCGAAGAAGTAGGCCACCCGTGGCCTCGGGTCCAACGCTTGCAGCACGGCCATTGGCAGCTTGGCTGCAGGCAGGCTGCGCCGGATGCCCAGATCGGACACGCTTTCCAGGTCGAGGATGCGGGCGCGGGGCGACTCGCCGTTGCCGTCGGACACCAGCACGCGCGGGCGCAAGGGACGGCTGGCGTTGACCGCCACCACCATGCCGTAGCGCTCGTCGGTCAGCTGCACCAGCGAGCCAGCCGGGTACACCCCCATCATGCGGATGAAGGCATTCAGCACCGTGGCGTCGTAGCGGGTGCGGCCCTGTGCGAACAGGGTGGCAACCGCTTCGTGCGGGGTCAGCGCCTGACCGCGGGCGCCCGGGTTGCACAGGTTGTCATAGCGGTTGACGATGGCCACGATGCGCGACGCCATCGTCAGTTTGTCGACGCCATGGCGCTGCGGGAATCCGCTGCCGTCCACATGTTCGTGGTGCTGCGCGAGCACCGACAGTGCACCGGCCGACAAGCCCATGCGCCGCCCCTGCAGCAGCCCCTTGGCGACGTGGTCGCGATAGGCATTCAGCTCGGCCGCGCTGAAGCCGGATTCGGCATGGCGGAAGCGGTCGGGCACGTCCTGCTTGCCGATGTCGTGCATCAGCGCACCCACCGCAAGGTCCACCATCACCTCGGGCTCGAGGCCCAGATTGCGGGCGATCAACATCGACACCACGGTGACGTTGAGCGCATGCGCGGCATTGCGGTCGCCGGCGTCTGGAATCAGGCGGATGCGCATGTCGCCGTCGACCATCATCTTCTGCAGCATGGCCTGCGCCAGCTTGAGCGCCTGCGCGCCGGCGCCGCCAGGATTGGCGGCAACTGCAGCATGGGCTTCGCGCCACGCGCCTGCGGCCTCGGCGAACTGGCGCGCGGCGTGGCGCGCCAGTTCGCGTTCGGCCGCCGTCGGGTCGGGGCCTGCAGCGCCAGCGGCGGACGCTGCAGCAGGGACTGCCAACACAACGACCTGCGCCGAGCCGGGTGCGGTGGGCGCACCCGGCGCAGGGGGTGCAGGGACCGGCGCGCTCTCGGCTGCGTCGCTCTTTTCGGGCAACCACCGCACCTCCTTCAAGCCCAGGTTGCGCACCGTGGCGATCTGCTGGGCGGTCGCGAGTTTGAAGCTCGACAGCGGGAAGGGGTGCGACAGCCACCCGCCTTCGAGGTGGATG
>JBDSMV010000259.1:0-7303 GCA_039915715.1 Rubrivivax sp.
TCGATGGTGCGCTGGTGCTTGGCGCTGCGAGCGCCCAGGCGCGCTTCGGCAGCGGCGACGGCTTGACTGGCGACGGCCAGGCGATCGGCTGCCGTTTGCAGCGCGCGGGCGCATGTCGTCGCAGCGCGGCGCTGCAGCGTCCAGGCCGACAGGCACAACAGCACGGACACGGCGAGCGCGGCTTGCCAGGACAGCCATCCGCTGGCGGTCGGCTGCAGCGAACCAAGCATCAGCAGCTGCAAGACTGCGGCAGCGGCCAAGAGCGCGGTAGACAGAAAACGAGGTTTGGACACGGTGTGCAGGCGAGACATCGGACGGATTCAACCTCCGTTTATCGGCACCGCCGCCGCCGACTGAAACCGCCTACCCGGTTTGCGTGACCGTTTCAGGGCCCGCTGCAGCCCGCGTGGCCTGCCGGGCGCACCACCACCCCAAGGCACCGCAGGCTGTCGCCGCCCAGAACACCGCGGCATAGCCCAGCCGCTGGATCAGCCAGCCGCCGCCGACGCCGCCCAGCACCCCCGACAAGCCATAGCCAAGCGTGGTGTAGAGCGCCTGCCCCCGACCCCGCAGCCGGCCCGGAAAGTGGCGATGGACCAGCGCGATGCAGGCCGAATGGTGGGCCGCGAACGTGATCGCGTGCGCGGCCTGCGCCACCACCAGCACCGGCCAGTACGCGCCGCCGGCCGCCGTGGCGCCGAAGCGAAGCATCGCGGTGGCTCCGGCCACCTGCAGCCAGGCGTGCGGTTTGAGCCAGCCGAACCAGCGGCCCTGGGTCCAGAAGAAAACGATCTCGACCGCGATGCTGACGGCCCACAGCGCACCCACCGCCGACTTGCGGTAACCCAGCGACACCAGGTAGAGCGACAGGAAGGCATAGACGCTGCTGTGCGCCAGCACCGTGAAGAAGATCGATGCGAAGAACCAGCGCACCGCCGGCAGGCGCAACAGCAGCAGCACCGGCGGCGCGGGCGAGTCGTGCTGCACGCTGTCGCTCTGCCTGGGCAGGCGCAGCGCCGCCACCAGCAGCAAGGCGTTCATCACGGCGACGAACCACGGAAAGATGCCGATGCCCACGCCTTGCAGCAACGCACCGAAGGCCACCACGGCGACGATGAAACCTACCGACCCCCAGACTCGCACCCGGCCATAACGGGCGGTGTCGATGCCACCTTCGCCCGTGTTCAGCAAGTGCGCCAGCGTGGCTTCGTACAGCGGAACCACCCCGCTGTTGGCCAGGAACAGCAGCGTTGTCACCAAGGCCACGGGCACTGCTGCCTCTACCCCGAGGAGGCCGAGCGCAGCCAGCAACGCACCGACCGCCGCAATCCGGATCAGCTCGACCCGCCGGCCGCTGTGGTCGCCGGCCCAACTCCAGGCATACGGTGCCACCACCCGGGTCCAGCTCTGCAGCGAGGCGATCGAGCCGATCAGCAAGGTCGAGAAGCCCAGCGACTGGAACCACAACGGCGCAAACGGATTGAAGAGCCCGATGGCCGCGAAATAGGCCAGCGACAGGGCGCCGAAGCGGTGCAGGGACTGCGGGGCTTGCGGGTTTTGCGGGGCTTGCGTCACGTCAGCGACCCCCGCGGTGGGCGCCGGTGGAATGTCAGACATCGGCGATCGCGATTGTTTGGCAGTCAGCCTGCCACCGTGCCGGCGGTTGCAGACCCATCGGCTTCCGAGCCCGCGGATGCAGCCCCCGCGATCGCCGGCGTGTCGATCGCCACGTCACCGCATTGCGCGCGGTGGCGCAGCGCATGGTCCATCACCACCAGCGCCAGCATCGCTTCGGCGATCGGGGTGGCTCGGATGCCCACGCACGGGTCATGGCGGCCGTGGGTTTGCACCACCACCGGCTCGCCGGCGCGGTCGATCGAACGGCGCGGAGTTCGAATCGAACTGGTGGGCTTGACAGCGATGCTCACCACCAGATCCTGCCCGGTGCTGATGCCGCCCAGCATGCCGCCGGAATGGTCGGTGGTGAAGCCTTCGGGCGTCAACTCGTCGCCATGCTGGCTGCCCCGTTCGCCGACGGTTGCAAAGCCACTCCCGATCTCGACGCCTTTGACGGCGTTGATGCCCATCATCGCGAAAGCGATGTCGGCGTCGAGCTTGTCGAACAGCGGCTCGCCGAGCCCGACCGGCATGCCGCGGGCGCGCACCTCGATGCGGGCACCGCAGGAATCGCCGGCCTTGCGCAGCGCGTCCATGTGGGCTTCGAGCGCCGGCACGACCGACGCATTGGGCGCGAAGAACGGGTTGCGCGCGATGTGGTCTTCGGATTCGAACGGGATCGCCAGTTCGCCCAGTGCACTCATCCATCCGACGAATGTGGTGCCATGGCGTTCCAGCAACCACTTCTTCGCGACCGCCCCGGCCGCCACCATCGGCGCCGTCAGCCGCGCACTGCTGCGGCCGCCACCCCGCGGGTCGCGGTGGCCGTACTTGCGCCAATAGCTGTAGTCGGCATGACCGGGGCGAAAGGTGTCGAGCAGGTTGCCATAGTCACTGCTGCGCTGGTCGGTGTTGCGGATCAACAGGCAGATCGGCGTGCCAGTGGTCAAACCTTCGAACACGCCCGACAGGATCTCGACCGCATCGGCTTCACTGCGCTGCGTGACATGGCGGCTGGTGCCGGGCCGGCGCCGATCCAGGTCGTGCTGGATGTCGGCTTCGCACAGCGCGAGCCCCGGCGGGCAACCGTCGATCACACAGCCGATCGCCGGGCCGTGACTTTCACCGAAGTTGGTGACGCGAAAGAGATAACCGAAGGTGGAACCAGACATCCGCGAATTGTAGGGACCGACCACCGCCGCAAACCCGCAACAGCGAGCGAAGCAAGCCACCAAGTAGAGCCGCGGAACTGGCTTTGCCAGGCCGCAGGCGAGCGCCCCCTCGGGGGGCAGCGACCGTCAGGGAGCGTGGGGGTCCAATTCCTTTGGCCAGTCCTTGATGTAGGCCTTCAGCATCCGGTTCTCGAAGTCCTGCGCGTCGACCACGGTCTTGGCCACGTCGTAGAACGAGATCACGCCCATCAGCGTGCGCTGGTCCAGCACCGGCATGTAGCGCGCATGGCGCTGCAGCATCATGCGGCGCACCTCGTCGATCTCGGTTTCCGGAGTGCAGGTCAGCGGCGCGTCGTCCATCACCGAACGCACATGGCGGCCGCTGGTCAGCCCGCCCGTTGCCGCCACCGCATTGATGACCTCGCGAAAGGTCAGCATGCCCACCAGGTCGCCGTGCTCCATCACCACCAACGAGCCGATGTCGAGCTCGGACATGGTGTGCACGGCATCGGCCAGCAACTGGTCGGGCGGCACGGTGTACAGCGTGTTGCCTTTGACCCGCAGCATGTCGGCGACTTTCATGCAGATCAATATAGCTGAGAAACAGGTACGAAAAACTGGCCGAGAATGGCCCGTCAACCATTGACGCAGACCCTGTCTGCAGACTGCCATGCCCGGTGCTTCAGATCCTGGTTTCGACACGTTGGCCTTGCATGCCGGGGCTGCGCCGGACCCCGCCACCGGTGCGCGCGCAGTGCCGATCCACCTCAGCACCAGCTTCGTGTTCCAGAGTAGCGAACATGCGGCGAGCTTGTTCAATCTGGAGCGGCCCGGCCATGTCTACAGCCGCCTCAGCAACCCGACGAACGCGGTGCTGGAAGAGCGAATCGCGGCGCTGGAAGGCGGCGCGGGTGCCATCGCCACCGCCAGCGGCCAGGCCGCCCTGCACCTGGCGCTGACGACACTGGCCGGTGCCGGCGACCACATCGTGGCGTCGTCGGCGCTCTACGGCGGCAGCCACAACCTGCTGCACTACACGCTGCCGCGCTTCGGCATCACCACCACCTTCGTCAAGCCCGGCGACATCGACGGCTGGCGCGCTGCCATCACACCGCAAACCAAGCTGCTGTTCGGCGAGACGCTGGGCAACCCGGGGCTCGATGTGCTGGACATCCCCACCGTCAGCGCCATTGCGCACGACCACAAGCTGCCGCTGCTGGTCGATTCCACCTTCACCACGCCGTGGTTGATGAAGCCCTTCGACCACGGCGCCGACCTGCTGTTCCATTCGGCTACCAAATTCCTGGGCGGGCATGGCACCGTGATCGGCGGCTTGCTGGTCGACAGCGGTCGCTTCGACTGGCGCGGCAGCGACCGATTCGCGGTCATGAACGAACCGTATGCCGGTTTCCACGGCATGGTGTTCAGCGAAGAGAGCAACGAAGGCGCGTTCCTGCTGCGCGCGCGCCGCGAAGGCCTGCGCGACTTCGGCGCCTGCATGAGTCCGCACACCGCGTGGCTGATCCTGCAAGGCATCGAAACCCTGCCGCTGCGAATGGCGCGCCATGTGGAGAACACACGCAAGGTGGTGGCCTTTCTGGCGGCCCATGCGATGGTGTCGCGGGTCGGCTATCCGGAACTCGATGGCCACCCGAGTCAAGCCTTGGCCAAGCAGTTGCTGCCGCGCGGCTGCGGCGCGGTCTTCAGCTTCGACATCAAGGGCGCGCGCGCCCAGGGCCAGGCGTTCGTCGACGCCTTGAAACTGTTCTCGCACCTGGCCAATGTCGGTGATTGCCGCTCGCTCGTGATCCACCCCGCGTCGACCACGCACTTCCGCATGGACGACGCGGCGCTGGCCGCAGCCGGCATCAGCGCCGGCACCATCCGGCTCAGCATCGGCCTCGAAGACGCCGACGACCTGATCGACGATCTGAAGCGGGCACTGAAGGCGGCTGAGAAGGCGACCAGCACGGCGGCAGCCAAGGCAGTTGCATGAAGCTCAGCGTCGACGGCCGCGAGGCCTACGCCTACACCGGCGGCAAGCCTTTCGATGCGACGCTGCCCTGCCTGGTGCTGGTGCACGGTGCCCTCAACGACCACAGCGTCTGGAACCTGCTGGCGCGTTGGTTTGCTCACCACGGCCATGCGGTGATCGCGCCCGACCTGCCCGGCCATAGCCGCAGCGCCGGGCCGGCGCTTCAAAGCGTCGAAGCGATGGCCGACTGGCTGCTGGCGTTGCTCGATGCCGCCGGCGTGCAGCAGGCTGCATTCACCGGCCACAGCATGGGTTCGCTGGTGGCACTGCAGGTTGCAGCGCGGGCGCCGCAACGCGCCACCCGGCTCGTGATGCTGGGCACGGCGTACCCGATGGTGGTGGCGCCGGCGCTGTTGGCGTCGGCAGCAGACGCGCCGCTGGCTGCGATCGACACCGTGGTCACTTTTTCGCATTCGACACTGGCGGCCAAGCCGTCGTGGCCGGGTCCGGGTTCATGGCTGCGTGGTGGCAGCCGGGCGCTGATGCGCCAGGTGCTGACCGCACAAGGCGATGCGATGCTGTTCCACACCGACTTCGGTGCCTGCAATGCCTATGCAGGAGCCGAGGCCGCCGCGGCGAAGCTGCAATGCCCCACTCACCTGATCCTGGGAAGCGCCGACCAGATGACGCAGCCGCGCGCTGCGGCTGGCCTGGCCAAGCTGCTGAAGGCGCCGATCCACACCGTCGACGCCGGCCATGCGTTGATGGCCGAAGCGCCGGACGCGGTGCTGCAGGCGATGCGTGTCGCGCTGGCTTGAGAGGCAGCCTCCGATGACAACCGAATCCCGACCCGGCGGCCCCGGCGACCGTGTAAATGTCGCCGGCTCCGCGGCAGCGCCGGTCGATCTGAAATCGATCGACCGCTTCGCCGACTTCTACCCGCTGTACCTGCGCGAGCACAGCAACCGCACCTGCCGGCGCCTGCACTTCATCGGTTCGTCGCTAACCCTGCTGTGGATCGTCGCGCTGCTGGTCACGGGCCAGCCGTGGTGGCTGTTGGCTGCATTGCTGTGCGGCTACGGCTTCGCCTGGATCGGCCATTTCGGCTTCGAGAAGAACCGCCCCGCCAGCTTCAAGCGCCCGCTCTACAGCTTCATGGGCGACTGGGTCATGTATCGCGACATGTGGCGGGGGCGCATCCGGTTCTGACAGCAGAAATTCCCCACATTTCGGGGGGAGCCCGGTCGTGAGTGCATCTGACGTGCGGCAAGGCAGCATTGCAATCAGGCTCCGAGTGCGGCAGAGTTCAGACAAAGAAGAGTCAGAGGAGCATGAGATGTGGGATGGAAGACTCGGGCTCAAATGGAGTGGCGCACTGCTGCTTGGCATAGCGTTTGCGGGCGCGGCGCAAGCCGCAGCGGTGACGATCGACTACGAGCTGACGGCGTTGGCAGCGCCGGGGCGGTATGAAATTCGCTACACCGCGACGAACACCTCGCTGGCCGCGGGGCTCGGTTGGTTCTCTGTCGACTTCGATCCGGCGCTGTATGACGAGAGCTCGCTGCTGATCAGTTCGGCAGGGGTTGGCGCTTGGTCAGAGCAAATTCTTGCCTCGCTTCCCATCTTCGGCGTGCCAGCGCAGTACGACGTCATCAAGACCGGTGGCGCGCCATTGGGAATCGGGCAGTCCGAAGCCGGATTCGCGGTGCAGTTCACCTGGTTGGGTGCGGCGATGCCCGGTGCGCAGGCTTTTACCGTTTATGACCCAAGCAGTTTCAACATTCTGGATGCGGGCTTCACTACGGCCGTGCCTGAGCCCTCATCGACGGCACAGTGGCTGCTGGGCCTGCTCGGGCTTGCGGGCCTGGCAGCAACACGCAATCGGCCTGCGCCCCTTGTCTTGAATCGGTAGAGAAAGCATTTCACGCGACGGCTGCGGCGAGACGAATTTGCCTGCGCATTGCGCACTGCGCACTGCGCACAGAGGGAGAGTGAGATGAGCATCCGCACGCTGCTACTCGCGTGGTTCATGGCACTGGCTGCCACCTGCTCGTGGGCGGCCGAGCTGAGCATCACCGGCTACACCCTCGTGTCCAGCCGTCGACTGTCGGCCACCGACTTCGAGTACGTCTACACAGCCCAGCTCAGCAACTCCGGCCCGGCCCTGAACAACGTCATCGGCACCGTGCTCAGCACCAACCCTGCCACCACCATCGTCCAAGGCGCGCTCAGTTTCGGCAACGTCACTGCCGGGGACAGCGCCACCAGCCTGAACACGGCCACCTTCCGCCACAACCGCTCCCAACCCTTCGACCTCAACAAGCTCGTCTGGACCTTGTCGGGCACACCGGCCGCCCCCATCCAGTCCGAGTTCACCTTCACTCCCACGAGCGGCAACGCCCCGCTCACGATCCGCTTCACCCCCACGCCCATCACCAACGCCGCCATCAACCTGTACCAGTGGGACCTGGACGGCAACGGCAGCTTCGAGATCAGCGACACGGTCGGGCGCGACCAGACCCGCAACTACACCGCCCCC
>JBDSMV010000276.1:0-4595 GCA_039915715.1 Rubrivivax sp.
TCTTCAACATGCTGGGGCTGTGGATGTTCGGCAGCGAACTGGAACGGGTCTGGGGCCCGCGCCGCTATTGGCAGTTCCTGCTGGCCGGTGTGCTGGCGGCGGCAGTGGCACAGTTGATCGTCACCGCGCTGATGCGATCGAACGTGCCCACCGTCGGCGCGTCGGGCGGCATCTTTGCATTGCTGCTGGCCTTCGGCATGCTGTTCCCCGACCGCATCATCATGCCGCTGTTTCCGCCGATCCCGATGAAGGCGCGCACCTTCGTGATCGTGTTCGGCGTCATCACGCTGCTGATGGGCTTTCTGGACTACGGCGGCATCGCCCACTTCGCCCACCTGGGCGGCATGGTGGGCGGCTTCTTGATGATCCGCTACTGGCGCAAACAGCCGCCGTTCGGATCGGGGTCCGGCCCACGCCGACGTTAGCTTTCGCCTGCGCCTGCGCCGGCCCGCAGGCCGTCCAGCACGGTCGGATGGTGCAGCCGCAACTTCAGTTCCTGCTTCAGCCGCCGGTTGCTGAGGCGCCGCGATTCGCCCATGAAGCTGAGCTGCATCGGACTCAACGCCTGCGCCGCCTGCTCGCGCGAAAGGCGCGGCGGCCGCGGCAGGCCGTATTGGTCGGCCACCGCGTCGAAGTGTTGCCCCATCGTCAGGTCGGTGTCGTCACTGGCGTGGTAGACGCGCTGCGGTGCGCCATGCCACAACGCCGCCACACAGGCCCGCGCCAGATCGTCGGCATGGATGTGGTTGGTGTGCACATCGTCGGCCGGCTGCAGCACCGGCGCTCCGCGCCGCAGTCGGTCGCGCGGGTCGCCGCCTTCGCGATCGGGCGCATAGATGCCCGGAATGCGAAGCATCGAGACCGCCACGCCGTGGCGGCGCCCCCAACTGCGCAACGTGTGCTCCGCGTCGACCCGCCTTCGAGCGCGGTCGGTGGCCGGCGCCACGGCGCGCGTCTCGTCGACCCAGGCACCGCCGCAATCGCCGTAGACCCCGCTGGTGCTGCCGTAAACGAGCCGCTGCACGCGGGTGCCGCGCGCCAACGCCTGAACCAGGTGGCGGGTGCGGGGGTCCATGACGCCACTGCGCGGTGGCGGAGCCAGGTGCAACACCGCATCGGCCAGATCGGCAAGCCGCCACAGGGTCGAGGGCCGGTCCAGGTCTCCGATCAGGGGCACGGCGCCCAATGCCCGCAACGCGGGTGCGCGCTCGGGCGACGAGGTCAGCGCCAGCAGCCGCCAGCGCGGATGCAACAGCCGCAGCACCCGCATGCCGACATCGCCGCAGCCGACGATCAGCAAGGTCGGTCGGCGTCGGCGAAATGGTGCAGGGGGCATGCAAGGGGACTCGGGCCGGGGGCGCTGGTCGGGTTGCGGATGGATCGGCAAACGGATAAACCGAGCGGTTGCGGACGGGCCAGAACAACACGCACCGAAGGCCCGGGCAAAATGACACCGAAGTCTATGGGCCCTGCCCGCCCCGTCATCCCAACCGGACCGCCATGAGTTTCACCGTCACCATCAACCCCGCCGGGCGGACCTTCTCGGTCGACCGCGACGAAGCGATCCTGGCCGCTGCCATCCGCCAGGGTGTCGGCCTGCCCTATGGCTGCCGAGACGGCGCTTGCGGGTCGTGCAAGAGCAAGCTGATCGAAGGCCGCGTGATCCACGGCGCCCACCAGGTCAAGGCGCTGTCGGTGGACGAGGAAGAAGCCGGCCACATCCTGACCTGCTGCGCCACACCGCAGAGCGACTGCGTGGTCGAAGCCCGCAGCGTGCCCGGTGCCGGCGAATACCCGGTGCTGAGGATGCCGAGCCGGGTGATCTCGATCGACAAACCGGCACCCGACGTGGCGGTGCTGCGCCTGCAACTGCCAGCCAACCAGAACCTGCAGTACCGCGCCGGACAATATGTCGAATTCATCCTGCGAGATGGAGCGCGCCGCAGCTACAGCATGGCCAATGCCCCGCACGATCTGGGAAGCCCGCCGGCGATCGAGTTGCATCTGCGGCACATGCCGGGTGGTGTCTTCACCGACGCTGTGTTCTCGACCATGAAGGCCAAAGACATCCTGCGCATGGAAGGCCCGTTCGGCAGCTTTTTTCTGCGCGATGACAGCACCGCGCCGATCGTGCTGTTGGCCAGCGGCACCGGTTTCGCACCGGTCAAGGCGTTGATCAGCCACCTGCGCCACAAGGCCAGTGACCGGCGCGCGGTGCTCTATTGGGGCTGCCGCAGAAGGGCCGACCTGTATCAGCACGACTGGTGCCTGCAGATGGCCGAGGAGATGCCGAACCTGCGCTATGTGCCGGTGCTGTCGGAGCCGACTGCAGACGATGCCTGGGAAGGCCGCACCGGTTTTGTCCATGAGGCGGTGATGGCCGACATCGACGACCTCTCGGGCCATCAGGTCTATGCCTGCGGTGCGCCGCCGATGGTCGAGGCCGCTGAACGCGATTTCAGGGCCTTGCGCGGTCTGCCTGAAGATGCCTTCTTTGCCGATGCCTTCACATCGGAAGCCGACAAGCACGGGGCCACGGTGCCGACGCACAGCACCGAGCAGCACCACTTGCAGTCCGCTTCTTCCGCAGACAGCGACAAGGAAACCCCGTGATCGATCGCCGCCAGTTCATCGTTGCCGCCGCCGCTGTCACAGCCAGCCTGGCGTGGGTGCCCAAGGCCTGGGCGCAGTCGCGCCCCATCAAGCTCGTTGTGCCCTACCCGCCCGGCGGGCCGCTGGATGTGACGGCGCGGCTGCTGGCCGAACGCGTCAAGGATTCGCTCGGCACCGTGATCATCGAGAACCGCCCCGGTGCCGGTGGCAATGTCGGCGCCGACCTGGTGGCCAAGGCGGCACCCGATGGACTGACGCTGGTGATGGGTGCGGTGGCCACCCATGCCATCAACCCGTGGCTCTACAGCAAGTTGCCCTACGACCCGATCCGCGACTTCACCCCGATCACGCTGGTGGCCCAGGTGCCCAACGTGCTGGTGATGAATACCGAAGTGGCGGCCAAGTTGAAGATCAACACCCTGGCCGACCTGGTCGCCTATGCCCGCCAGAACCCCGGCAAACTCAACTACGGCAGCGGTGGCAACGGCAGCGCCGGGCACCTGGCGGGTGAGTTGTTCAAGACCCAGACCGGCATCTTTGCGGTGCACATTCCCTATGCCGGCGGTGCTGCTGCGCAACTGGCGCTGGCGGGTGCACAGGTCGACTTCAACATCGACAACCTTGCGGCCGCGTCGGCCAACATTCGCGCCGGCAGGTTGAAGGCGCTGGCCGTGACCACCGCCAAGCGCTCGCCGCTGGTGCCCGACCTGCCGACAATGGCCGAGGCCGGGGCCCGGTTCGGCCTCAAGGACTTCGACATCAACACCTGGTTCGGGCTGTTCGCGCCGGCGGGCCTGCCGGCGCCGCTGACCGAGAAGCTCAACCAGGCCTTCGTCGCGGCGCTCAACACACCTGAGGTGCAGTCGCGCATGGCCATCCTGCTGGCCGAACCGGCGCCGATGTCGCCCGACCAGTTCGGCCGCTTCGTCAAGCAGGAGATGGCGAAGTACCAGACCGTCGTCAAGGTCAGCGGCGCCAAGGCCGACTGACGAAGGCTTGCGCTGCTCAGAACTTGCGTTCTGGCACGCTCTCGTTGTCGGTGGGCTCACAGCGCATGTCGATGCGGCCGATGGACTTGCCGGTGCCGTCCTTGAGGTCGCCTTCCAGCGCTGCGGTCTGCCGGTTGACGGACAGCCGGATGGTGTGCAGATTTTCAGATACAGCTGCCGCAGGAACAGGGCGCCATGCCACCCGTCGTGGTACGCCACGGCGCCATACAGAGGCGCCCGGAACATCATCGTGTAGTACTGCGGCGTGATTTCCAGGCGCATCTTCTCGCCGGCCGGTGGTGTGACCCCTCCCTGATGTGTGGTGAACGTGATTCGCTGCTCGTGCGACCGATGAGATCGGTCATGGCAAAACCACTCGGCTCGCCCCACCGCCGTGGATGAGGCGTTAGAAAATGTGCCAGAGATCGAAGCCTGCGCAAACCCCCGCTGCCCCTGGTACATCCTCTTGGGGGCCCGGGGCGGTACGCTCACTCGCCGAGGTAGGCCGCCCGGACCCTCGGGTCGGCCAACAGCGCTTTTGCTTCACCGCCCATCGTGATCTCGCCCGAATCCATCACATAGCCGCGGTTGGCCAGGCCGAGCGCGCGGCTGGCGTTCTGCTCGACCAGCAGCACCGTGGTGCCGCGCTGGTGGATGTCGCTGACGACCTGGAAGATGGTGTCCACCAGGATCGGGCTGAGCCCCATGCTGGGTTCGTCCAGCAACAGCACCTTGGGCCGGGCCATCAACGCGCGGCCCATCGCCAGCATCTGCTGCTCGCCGCCACTCATCGTGCCTGCGAGCTGGTTGCGGCGCTCTTTCAGGCGCGGAAAGATGGTGTAGACCTTGTCGATGTCGGCGTCGATCTCGTCGTCGGTGCGGATGAAGGCACCCATCTGAAGGTTCTCGGTGATCGTCATGCGGGTGAAGGTGCCCCGCCCCTCGGGCACCATCACCAGACCCTGCTTGACCAGGTCCCAGGGGCCCTGCCCC
>JBDSMV010000310.1:0-3902 GCA_039915715.1 Rubrivivax sp.
CGGCATCGATGTCAGCGCCCGCGCCATCCGTTCAGCAGCACCCCGACGTGCTCAAGGCCACGGTGCGGCCCAGCAGCGGCGCAGCGGGTCGCTGGGATTTCGACGTGACGATTTCCTCCCCGTACGACAGCCCCGAACGCTATGCAGATGCCTTCCGCGTTCGCGGGCCGGATGGCACCGTCTATGGCGTCCGCACGCTGTGGCACGACCACGCGGACGAACAGCCGTTCACGCGCGACCTGCACGGCGTGGCGGTCCCGGCCGCCGTGCGCAGCATCTCGGTCCAGGGTCGCGACCAGCGCCACGGCTGGGGCGGCAAGACCCTGCAGCTGAGCCTGCCTGCCCGCTGACCGTCTGCGATATGTACCAGCGCATCCTCTTCCCAACCGATGGCTCCGATGTCACCGACAAGGCGTTGCAAGCAGCACTGGAACTGGCCCGCCTGGCAGGCGGCACGGTCTACGGGCTGGCGGTGAAGGAGCCGTTTCCGTACAGCGCCATTTCCGAACTGCAGCCGGTGCCACCGCCGGACTACTTCAACGAACAGGAGCGCGAAGCTGTGGCCCGGCTGCAGGCGGTCGAAACCGCAGCCGCCAACGCCGGCGTGCCGTTCCATGGCCACACTGTCGAAGCCCTGCACCCCTGGGAAGCGATCCTGGCGCACGCCCGCTTCCAGCGCTGCGATGTGGTGGTGATGGGCTCGCACGGACGCCGGGGCATCAACGCACTGTTGCTGGGCAGCGAGACCCAACAAGTGGTGTCCCACGGGCACCTGCCGGTGCTCATCGTCAGGTAAGTCGTCGCTGCGGGTTCAATGGGCGTGCCGAATCGTCATCGCCACGCCCACCAGCGCCAACCCGCCCACCAGCCACAGCAGCTGGGCCGTGGTTTCGCGCCACGGCAGGCGCCGTTGCAATTGCGGCAGCAGGTCGGCCACCGCCACGTAGACGAAGCTGCTGGCAGCCACCACCAGCAGGTACGGCAGCACCGCATGCCATGGGCCGACGAGGTAGTAGCCCATGACCCCGCCCACCACCGCTGCCAGGCCTGATATCGCGTTGAACAAGAGCGCTCGGCCGCGGCTGAAACCGGCGTTCAACAGCACGATGTAGTCGCCGGCTTCCTGAGGAATCTCGTGCGCCATGATCGCAAGCGCCGTCACCAGACCGAGTCCGGGGTCGGCCAGAAATGCCGCGGCGATGATGACCCCGTCGCAGAAGTTGTGGACCGTGTCGCCCACCAGAACCGACAGCCCGCCGCGCCCGGCCTGCTGGGCGTCGTGCTCGTGGTGGTGGTCATGCCCGTCGCCTTCGTGGTGGTGGTCGTGCCGGTACAGCTCGGTCTTCTCCAGCAGCCAGAAGAACAACAGACCTGCGAGCAGCGTCGCGAACAACGCTTGCGGCGAAGCTTGCCCTTCGAAGGCTTCCGGCAGCACCTGCAAGAGCGCCGTGCCCAGCAAGACACCGGCCGACAGGCTCACCAGACTTTTGACGACCCGGCTCAGCACCGCCAGCGTCAACGAAGCCGCGATCAGTACCGACAGCACCCCACCGGCTGCGGTGGCGATGACGATGTAGAACAGCGTCACGTCGCTGTCACGCCGGCCGCCAGCCGCGTGCCACGCAACGTGTCCGGCAAACGCCGCTGCCGCTCGGCCTCAAGCCAGCCCGTGCGACGCGAACCACGCCAGACAGCGCTTCCAGCCATCGGTGGCGGCCGCTTCGCGGTGGCTCGGTCGGTAGTCGGCATGGAAAGCATGCGGCGCGGCGGGATAGACCACGAATTCGCTCGCCTTCGCAGCCGGGCTGCCGCGGGTCAATGCGGCCTTCATCTGCTCCACGGTGTCGAGCGGGATGCCGCTGTCTGCACCACCGTACAAGCCGAGCACCGGTCCCTTCAACGACCCGACCACATCCAGCGGCTGCTTGGGGTTGAGCGCTGAGGTCGGCCCTGTCAGGCGCCCGTACCAGGCCACGCCGGCCTTCACTGCGGGGTTGTGCGCGCTGTACAGCCAGGTGATGCGCCCGCCCCAGCAGAAGCCGGTGATGCCGATGCGCGAGGTGTCCGCGCCCTGCGTGCCGGCCCAGGCCACGGTGGCGTCCAGATCCCCCATGACCTGCTCATCGGGCACCTTGGAGATGACCTCGGCGATCAGCTTGGCGATCTCGCCATACATCTCTGCGTCGCCCTGTCGCAGGAACAATTCGGGCGCGACCGCGAAGTAGCCTTGATGCGCGAAACGCCGCGCCACATCGGCGATGTGCTGGTGCACGCCGAAGATTTCGCTGATCACCAGCACCACCGGCAGGTTGCGTTTGCCCTTCGGCGCCGCGTGATAGACCGGCATCTTGAAGTCGCCGACGGTAACGGTGGCTTCACCCACATCCAAGCCGTCGGCCGAGGTCTTGATGACGGTCTGCGCCATCACCGGCAGCACCGCTGCGGCGAAGCCACTGCCGAGCGTGCCCTGCACGAAGGTGCGACGGTCGATGCCGCCACGCGCGGGCACCAGGGTCTCGAAGTCTTCCTTGAGCATTGCGGGTCTCCTCGTTCGGCTGCGCGCCAGCGGGCGATTGTAGGAAGGCCGGCGTCCCGTTCGACGCAAGCTCGACGCACAGCACCACGGTTAGCATCCGCGCCATGAAATCAAGCCTCAGCCCGGGTGGCCCGTTGGCCGCGGTGGACATGGGCTCGAACAGCTTTCGGCTCGAGATCGGCCATCTGCCCCACGGCCGTTACCGGCGCATCGACTACCTGAAAGAAACCGTGCGCCTGGGCGCCGGCCTGGACCAGCAAGGTCACCTGGTCGAAGACGCGGCGCAGCGCGGTTTGACCTGCCTGCGGCGCTTCGCGACCCGGCTCGCCGGCTTCGAACCCGGCCAGGTGCGCGCTGTGGCCACGCAGACCCTGCGCGAGGCGCGCAACCGCGATGCCTTTTTGCTGCGGGCGCAGGACGCGCTGGGCTTTCCGATCGAGGTCATCTCGGGGCGCGAGGAAGCGCGGCTGATCTATGCCGGTGTGGCCCATCTGCAGCCGAGCGAAGACCCGCGGCTGGTGATCGACATCGGCGGGCGCAGCACCGAACTGATCCTGGGCCGCGGCGCCACGCCGCAGGTGGTGGAGTCTTTCAGCGTGGGTTGCGTGAGCCTGTCGCAGCGCTTCTTCGAAGACGGCCGCGTCACCGAAGCCGGCTTCCGCGCGGCCCAGGTCGCGACCGGTGCCGAGCTGGAAGAAGCGCTGCAGCCTTTCGCACGCGAGCATTGGCAGCAGGCGCTGGGGTCGTCGGGCACCGCGGGTGCCGTGTCGGGTGTGCTGCTGGCGTCGGGTCTAACAGACGGGCGCATCACGCCGGACGGCCTGCGCTGGTGCATCGAGCATTGCCTGCAGGCCGGCAGTTTCGACCGCATCGACCTCCCCGGCTTGAGGCCCGACCGCCGCGCGGTGCTGCCGGGGGGGCTGGCGATCCTGTACACGCTCGCGACGCATTTCCAGATCGACGCGCTGTGGGCGGCCAAGGGGGCTCTGCGCCAGGGCGTGCTGATCGATCTGCACGACCGGCTGCAGGCTCTGCGTGGCGAGTCGCCCGGCGACATGCGCGATGAATCGGTGCTGGCGCTGCAGCAGCGCTTCGCGATCGACACCGGGCAGGCCGGGCGGGTGACCAGCGTGGCACTGGCGCTGTTCGACGGGCTGACGGCAAGCCAGCCGAAGCTCCATGCCGACCCCGAATTGCGGCGCGAGCTGACTTGGGCCTGCGCACTGCACGAAATCGGCCAGATGGTGTCGCACCACGACCACCATCGCCACAGCGCCTACCTGCTCGCCAATGCCGATGCACCGGGGTTCTCGCAAAGCCAGCAGCGCCGCATCGGCGACCTGGTGCTGGGCCAGCGCGGCGGCCT
>JBDSMV010000332.1:0-5242 GCA_039915715.1 Rubrivivax sp.
CGAGTCCGCTGCATGTACACACTGAGCATCATCAACCTCCGCAACCAAGCTGAGCGAGCCGCCCGCAGTCTGGCGCTGACTTCGCTGCTGCTGGTCGGCGCCACACTGGCGCCACACGTTGCCCACGCACAGACGATTGTCTCGTTACCCGACTTCACCGAGTTGGTCGAACGCGTCGGCCCTTCGGTGGTCAACATCCGCACCACCGAGCGCCGCAGCAGCGCCGGCAGTGAATCGGGTTCCGGTCTGGACCCGAACATCGAGGAGTTCTTTCGCCGCTTCGGCATTCCCTTGCCGAACCGCTCCGACCCTCGTCGGGGTGGTGGCGGTGGCGGTGGCGGTGGCGGTGGCGGTCAGGGAAACGACGAACCGCAGTCGCGCGGCGTCGGCTCCGGTTTCATCCTGAGTGCCGACGGTTTCATCATGACCAACGCGCACGTCGTGGACGGCGCCGAAGACGTGATCGTCACGCTCACCGACAAGCGCGAACTCAAGGCCAAGATCGTCGGCTTCGACAAGCGCACCGACGTGGCGGTGGTCAAGGTCGACGCGACCGGGCTGCCGTTCGTCAAGATCGGCGACATCAACCGGCTGAAGGTTGGCGAGTGGGTGGTGGCGATCGGCTCGCCATTCAATCTGGAGAACACCGTCACCGCGGGCATCGTCAGCGCCAAGCAGCGCGACACCGGCGACTTCCTGCCGCTGATCCAGACCGACGTGGCCATCAACCCCGGCAACTCCGGCGGCCCGCTTTTGAATCTGCGCGGCGAGGTGGTGGGCATCAATTCGCAGATCTACAGTCGCTCGGGTGGCTTCATGGGCATCAGCTTCGCGATCCCCATCGACGAGGCGCAGCGCGTGTCGGACCAGCTGCGCTCCGGCGGGCGCGTCGTTCGCGGCCGCATCGGCGTGCAGATCGGTCCCGTCAGCAAGGATGTCGCCGAGTCGATAGGCCTCGGTGCGCCGCGCGGCGCACTGGTTCAGGGTGTCGAGAAAGACGGTCCTGCCGACAAGGCGGGCATCGAAGCCGGCGACATCATCGTCAAGGTCGACGGCCGCGCGGTCGACAAATCGGGTGACCTGCCGCGCATCGTCGGTGGCACCAAGCCTGGCAACAAATCGACGGTGCAGGTGTTCCGGCGCGGCAGCACCAAAGACATTGCGGTCACGGTGACCGAGTTCGAGGCCGAAAAGCCGACCCGCCGCGCGGGCGCTGATTCTTCCAAGCCTGCTCCCACCACGCGCAGTGCGCTCGGCGTAACGGTTTCGGACATCGGCGATGCCCAGCGTCAGGAGATGGGACTTGAAAAGAGCGGCGTGCGTGTCGACGCCGTCGAAGGCGCCGCAGCGCGCGCCGGCCTGCGTGAAGGCGACATCATTTTGTCGATCGACAACGTGCAGGTTGCGGACAGCAAGCAGTTCGGTGCCGCCACCGCGCGCATCGACAAGGCCAAGGCCGTCAGCGTGCTGGTGCGCCGCGGCGACTGGACCAACTTCGTCGTCATCAAGGGCGGTCGCTGATCCCAGCGGAACGCTCGGCGGTCGGCGCCCGGGGGCCCGCATCGGGCGCTCACTGCAGAGCGTGGGCGGGGGCCGCTCGCTCGGCTGCAAATCCGACACGCGCAGCGGGGCTTTTCGCATGATGAGAACGCAGGCCCCGTGGGAGGTTGGTCGTGTAAGTCAGCACTCGCTGACTTGCCTTCAAAACCGTCCGATGACTCGCTGCGGAGCCGGGCTCAGCGCAGCCGGCTGGAGCATCGGCTACGGGGCACAGCCCTCCCCTTGGATACGAACGGCGCGTTCGATATGGACCTGTCACTACCTGTGTATAAACTGTTGACAACTTTTTGCTGTCGGATCAGTGCAACGGGCAGAAATCAAGCAATGGCGCGGGCTCCCGGCCGATGCTTTGGCCTACAATGAACGCCCAACAAGCAGTTGCCAAACGATCTGTTGGAAGGCGCGTCACCCTTTTGGGCGCGCCTTTTTTTTGTGGTCGGCCGGCGTCGTGCATGGCTTCGAAGTGCACCCCAACGACACCGTGACATTCGCCGTCGATGTCGCACCTGAAGCCGCCATTGAAGTCACCGCGGTCGTTGCCGATGGGTCTGTCGTGATCGACAACCATCGAAGCCGGCACACCCCCATCGCCATCTTCGAGCCGGCTCATCGAACCCGAATTCCAGTTGATGAAGCACATTCGCAATTTTTCGATCATTGCCCATATCGACCATGGCAAGAGCACGCTGGCCGACCGCATCATTCAGCGTTGCGGCGGCCTTTCCGACCGCGAGATGGAAGCGCAGGTGCTCGACTCGATGGACATCGAGCGCGAGCGCGGTATCACCATCAAGGCCCAGACCGCAGCGCTGAGCTATACGGCTCGCGATGGCCAGGTCTACAACCTGAACCTGATCGACACCCCGGGCCATGTCGACTTTTCTTATGAGGTGAGCCGCTCGTTGTCGGCCTGCGAAGGCGCGCTGCTGGTGGTCGATGCATCGCAGGGGGTCGAGGCACAGACGGTGGCCAACTGCTACACCGCGCTCGAGCTCGGCGTCGAGGTCGTGCCGGTGCTCAACAAGATGGACCTGCCGCAGGCCGACCCCGAAGGCGCGCGGCAGGAGATCGAGGATGTGATCGGCATCGACGCCGAACATGCGATCCCATGTTCTGCCAAGACCGGCATGGGTCTGGACGAGATCATCGAAGCCGTGATCACCCGCATGCCGCCGCCGCGTGGCGATGAAGACGGCCCTCCACGGGCGATGATCATCGACAGCTGGTTCGACAACTATGTCGGCGTCGTGATGCTGGTGCGCGTGGTCGACGGCAGCCTGGCCAAGGGTGAGCGCATCCGCATGATGGCCACCAACACCGTCTACAACATCGAGCAGATGGGCGTTTTCACCCCCAAGACCGTGCCGCGCGATGAGCTCAGGGCCGGTGAGGTCGGCTTCGTCATCTGCGGCATCAAGGAACTGCAAGCGGCCAAGGTCGGCGACACGTTGACGCTCGAGAAGAAGCTGCCCAACAACAAGGGGCCGGCGACGCAGGCACTGCCGGGCTTCAAGGAGATTCAGCCGCAGGTCTTCGCGGGCCTCTACCCGACCGAGGCCAGCGAGTACGAGCAGCTGCGCGACGCGCTCGAGAAGCTGAAGTTGAACGACAGCAGCCTGCGCTACGAGCCCGAGGTCAGCCAGGCGCTGGGCTTCGGCTTTCGCTGCGGCTTTCTCGGGCTGCTGCACATGGAGATCGTGCAGGAGCGGCTGGAACGCGAGTTCGACCAGGACTTGATCACGACCGCGCCCAGCGTGGTCTACGAAGTGGTGCTGAACGACGACACGGTGCTGCTGGTCGAGAACCCCAGCAAGATGCCCGACCTGGGCCGCATCCGCGAGATTCGCGAGCCGATCGTCACCGTGCACCTGTTCATGCCGCAGGACAGTGTGGGCCCGGTGATGACACTGGCCAATGTCAAGCGCGGGGTCCAGGTCAACATGGCCTATCTCGGCCGGCAGGTGAAGCTGACCTACGAGATGCCGTTGGCCGAGATCGTGCTCGACTTCTTCGACAAACTGAAGAGCGTCTCGCGCGGCTATGCCAGCATGGACTACGAGTTCAAGGAGTACCGTGCCGCCGATGTCGTCAAGGTCGACCTGATGATCAATGGCGACCGTGTGGACGCGCTGTCGATCATCGTCCACCGGGCGCAGAGTCAATACCGTGCCCGCGCCGTGGCCGCCAAGATGCGAGAGCAGATTCCGCGCCAGATGTACGACGTGGCGATCCAGGCGTCGATCGGCACCAACATCATCGCGCGCGAGAACATCAAGGCACTGCGCAAGAACGTGCTGGCAAAATGTTATGGCGGCGACATCACGCGCAAGAAAAAGCTGCTCGAGAAGCAGAAGGCCGGCAAGAAGCGCATGAAGCAGATCGGTGCCGTCGAGGTGCCGCAGGAAGCGTTCCTGGCGATCCTCCAAGTCGACGACTGACCCCGAATAAAAACCACAAGAACATGAGCACTTTGACCGCGGCGCTGTATGGCGCCCTCGTCGTCTATCTGGGCGGCTGGTTTCTCGGCTACTGGACCGGCAATTTCTCGTTGCTGCTGTTCATGCTGGCACTGGTGACGTTTGCCTATTGGCTGGCCGAAAAGCTCTACTTCAGGCCGGCCCGCGCGGCTGCTGCCGAGCATCTGAGCGCGCAGGCGGGCACGCGCCGTGCCGAGTTGACGCGCCAGGGCATCGAGAAGGTCGACCTGGACGAAAACCCGGCACGAGAGCGCCTGTTGATGCAGCCCTGGTGGCTGGACTGGACCGCCGGCCTGTTCCCGGTGATCCTGATCGTGTTTCTGCTGCGCTCGTTCCTGTTCGAGCCCTTCAAGATTCCGTCCGGGTCGATGGTGCCCACGCTGGTGGTGGGCGACCTGATCCTGGTCAACAAATTCCACTACGGCGTCCGGCTGCCGGTGCTCAACAAGAAGATCATCGACAACAACCCGGTCGAACGCGGCGATGTGATGGTGTTTCGATACCCGGTCGACCCGCGGCAGGACTACATCAAGCGCGTGGTCGGGCTGCCGGGAGACGAGGTGAGCTACCTGAACCAGCGCCTGGTCATCAATGGCCAGCCGGTGGAACTGTTGGCCAAGGGCGAGCACTACGACGACGACAGCATGAGCTATGCGCCGCTCTACACCGAGAAGCTGGGCAATGTCACGCACCAGATCCGGGTCAACGAACAGCGGCGCGTGGTCTACAGCAGCGAGTTGCGCAGCGCGCAGATGTCGGGGAACTGCCGCGACGTGGCGGAAGGCTTGACCTGCAAGGTACCCGCGGGTCACTATTTCATGATGGGTGACAACCGCGACAACTCGATGGACTCGCGTTATTGGGGATTTGTCCCGGACGAGAACATCGTCGGCAAGGCATTCTTCGTCTGGATGAACTTCGGCAACCTCGGCCGCATCGGACCCTTCAAATGACGCACCTGATTGGCAATCCCCGCCGCGCCATCCGCATCGCGCCGCGCTCGGCGCAGCGCGGCATGACGCTCTTCGGCCTGGCCTTCTGGGCGCTGCTGATCGGCTTTGCCGGTTACCTGCTCGTGCGCACGTTGCCCACCGTCAACGAGTACTACACGATCCAGCGCACGGTCGACAAGGTCGCTGCGTCGCAGCCGGCAACGGTGGCCGAGGCGCGCCAGTCCTTCGACAAGCAGCGCGACCTGGAGTATT
>JBDSMV010000354.1:0-3415 GCA_039915715.1 Rubrivivax sp.
TGGCCGCCGACGGCCGTGCCCGCGGTGTCGCCACCGTGCGGCGCGACGTGTCCGACGCCGAGTTGCAGCGGCTGCACGGGGCCGGCATTCGCGGTGTGCGCTTTAACTTCGTCAAGCGGCTGGTCGACTTCACGCCGCGCGACGAACTGATGGAGATCGCAGCGCGCATCGCACCGCTGGGCTGGCATGTGGTGATCTACTTCGAAGCCGTCGACCTGCCCGAGCTGTGGGACTTCTTCAGCGCGTTGCCGACCACGGTGGTGGTCGACCACATGGGCCGGCCCGACGTGCGCCAACCGGTTGATGGGTCGGAGTTTTCGTTGTTCACGAAATTCATGCAGCAGCATCCAAATGTCTGGAGCAAGGTCAGCTGCCCGGAACGGCTGAGCATCACCGGCCCACGGGCGTTGAACGGGCAACAGCAGGCCTACCGAGATGTCGTGCCTTTCGCGCAGCGCATCGTCGAGTCATTCCCGGACCGCGTGCTCTGGGGCACCGACTGGCCGCATCCCAACCTGAAGGACCACATGCCCGACGACGGCTTGCTGGTCGACTTCATCCCGCACATTGCCACCAGCGCCGAATCACAGCGCAAGCTGCTGGTCACCAACCCGATGCGCCTGTACTGGCCTGAAGAGGCCTAAATCGTGGCCCTCGACAAACCGTACCTCGACATCCCGGGCACGACGGTCTTCGACGCCGAGCAGTCACGCAGGGGCTATCCGCTGAACCAGTTCTGCATGAGCCTGATGAGTGCCGACAACCGAACCCGCTTCAAGGCCGATGAGCGGGTGTATCTGGATGAGTGGCCAATGACCGAAGAGCAGAAGCAGGCGGTGCTGGCGCGCGATCTGAACCGCTGCATTGCTGCCGGCGGCAACATCTACTTCCTGGCCAAAATCGGCGCCACCGACGGCAAGAGCTTCCAGCAAATGGCCGGCAGCATGACCGGGATGAGCGAGGACGAGTACCGCAACATGATGATCAATGGCGGGCGCAACCCGCAGTGGGGGCGCGGGTGATGGCGGGTACATCAGCAAGTACATCGGCCTTCATCAGCGCCAGCGTCTACACCTCGCACGTGCCGGCAGTGGGCGCCGCCATCGACCTCGGCAAGACGCACGAGCCGTACTGGCAGCCGCTGTTCGCCGGCTACGAATTCAGCAAGCGCTGGTTCACCGAGAACAAGCCCGACGTGATCTTTCTGGTCTACAACGACCACGCCAATGCCTTCAGCCTGGACCTCATACCCACCTTCGCGATCGGCACCGCGGCTCACTACCCGATTGCGGACGAAGGCTGGGGCCCACGCCCGTTGCCTGCCGTGGTCGGCCATCCGGAACTGGCAGCGCACATCGCCCATAGCGTGATCCAGCAGGACTTCGACCTCACCATCGTCAACAAGATGGCGCTCGACCACGGGCTGACGGTGCCGCTGTCGCTGGTGTGTGGGCAGCCAACTCGACCCTCGCCCGAAGCCGACTTTGCCTGGCCCTGCCCGGTGATCCCGTTCGCAGTCAATGTCGTGCAGTACCCGGTGCCTTCGGGCCGGCGCTGTTTCGAGCTGGGCCGCGCCATCCGCAATGCCGTTGCCAGCTACGACGAGCCGCTGAACGTGCAGATCTGGGGCACCGGCGGCATGAGCCACCAGTTGCAGGGTCCGCGCGCCGGGCTCATCAACCGCGCCTTCGACAATGCCTTCCTCGACCAGCTGATCGCCGACCCCGAAGCTTTGGCTGCCAAGCCGCACATCGACTATGTGCGAGAGGCCGGCAGCGAAGGCATCGAGCTTGTGATGTGGCTGATCGCGCGGGGGGCGATGAGCGACGTGGCGCTGGGTGCCGCTTCGAAATCGGCGCCGAGTCTGCTGCACCGCTTCTATCACGTGCCGGCCAGCAACACGGCGGTCGGGCACCTCATCCTGGAGAACGCATGACCATCAGGGTCGCGCTGGCCGGCGCTGGCGCCTTCGGCACCAAGCACCTCGACGCCATCCAGCTGATCGACGGCGTCGAGGTCGTCTCGCTGGTGGGGCGTGAGCTGCCGAAGACGCAGGAGATCGCGTTGAAGTACGGCATTGACCACAGCACCACCGACCTGGGAGAGAGTCTGCAGCGCACTGACATCGATGCGGTGATCCTGTGCACGCCGACGCAGTTGCATGCCGAGCAGGCCGTTGCCTGCCTGCAGGCCGGCAAGCATGTGCAGGTCGAGATCCCGATGGCCGATTCGCTGGCCGATGCCAGGGCGGTCGTCGCGGCGCAGCAGCAGTCGGGCAAGGTGGCGATGTGCGGCCACACCCGGCGCTTCAACCCGAGTCATCAGTGGATCCACCGCAAGATCGCCGCGGGTGCACTCGCGATCCAACAGTTGGACGTGCAGACGTATTTCTTCCGTCGCAAGAACATCAACGCCAAGGGCGAGCCGCGCAGCTGGACCGACCACCTGCTGTGGCACCACGCAGCACACACCGTCGACCTGTTCGCTTATCAGTGCGGCAGCAAGATCGTCAAAGCCAACGCGCTTCAGGGGCCGATCCACAAGGAACTCGGCATCGCGATGGACATGAGCCTCCAGCTGCAGGCAGAGAGCGGCGCCATCTGCACCCTGTCGCTCAGCTTCAACAACGACGGCCCGCTCGGCACCTTTTTTCGCTACATCGGCGACACGGGCACCTACATCGCGAGCTACGACGATCTGTTCGACGGCAAGCAGCAGCCGATCGATGTCTCGAATGTCGATGTCTCGCTCAACGGCATCGAGCTGCAGGACCGGGAGTTCTTCGCCGCGATCACCGAGGGCCGCGAGCCGAATGCCAGCGTGGCGCAGGTGCTGCCTTGCTATGAGGTGCTGGACCAGCTGGAGCGGCAACTGGCTTGACTGCGCGCGATGACGGACTGGGCGACCCGTTGAAAATACCGTGTGCCGGCCGCATCTGGCCGCCTTCTGATTTCTTTTGCGAGCGACCCATTTGATGGACAAGAAAACACTCTCCTTCCAGGCCGAGGTGCAGCAGATCCTGCACTTGGTGACGCATTCGCTGTACTCCAACAAGGAAATCTTCCTGCGCGAACTGGTCTCGAACGCGTCTGACGCCTGCGACAAGTTGCGCTTCGAAGCGCTGGACCACAGCGAGCTGTACGAAGACCAGCCCAAGCTGGAGATCCGCGTCTGGTTCGATGCCGAAGCCAAGACGGTGACGATCCGCGACAACGGCATCGGCATGAGCGCCGATGAAGCGGTGGCGCACCTGGGCACCATCGCCAAAAGCGGCACGCGTGAGTTCATGTCGCAGCTGGAAGGCGACAAGAAGAAGGACGCCAACCTCATCGGCCAATTTGGCGTGGGCTTTTATTCGGGCTTCATCGTGGCCGACCGCATCACGGTCGAAAGCCGCCGCGCCGGCGCCGCGCCT
>JBDSMV010000397.1:0-17125 GCA_039915715.1 Rubrivivax sp.
CGCCCGGCCTTCGATGAGAAGGTGATCGAAGAGCCGCAAATTTCGCTGGCGCGCAGCATCCACCACGCCGGCGACCGCGTGCAGGTGCGGGCCGCGGGCTTTGCGCCCAACGCCCGCGTGACGGTCACCACCCGCAGCGCCGGTGCCAACTCCGCCGCCTTGCAGAGCCTGGTCGCCGCGGCCAACGCCGACGGTGTCGTCAACACCACCGTGCAGGCCGATCCGTCTCGCAACCCGGGCAGCTTCGAGGTCGTGGTCAGCGACGGCCGCCTGTCGGCAACGTCCAGCTACCGCGTGGTGGCCGACAAGGTGGCGCTGGACGCCGCGGTCGGCAACCAGTTGCGCTCGTACCGGCTGGCACTGGTGACCGACCCGGCCTATGCCACTTACTTCGGCGGCTCGGCCAACGTCACCGCAGCCAAGGTGACCCTGATCAACCGCGTGACGCAGGTCTACGAGGACGAGACCTCGATCCGGATGGTGCTGATCAACGACAACGACCGGCTCAACCTGGACACCGCCGCGCAGATGACCGGCGCCAACGGCCCTTGTGGTGGTGCGGCCTGCTACACCGCCGCCCAGGCCGGTTCCTGCACCAGCCCCACCCTCAGCCGCAACCGCATCGTCACCGGACTGCTGGTGGGTGCGCGCAACTTCGACATCGGCCACATCGCGCTCGGCGTCAACGGCGGCGGGGTGGCGAGCCTGGGCGTGGTCGGCGGCAACAGCAAGGCCCAGGGCTGCACCGGCATCCCGACCCCGACTGGCGACTTCTTCGCGGTCGACTATGTGGCCCATGAGATGGGTCACCAGTTCTCGGGCAACCACACCTTCAACGGCGTCGTCAGCAACTGCTCCGGTGGCAACCGCAGCAGCGGCAATTCGGTCGAGCCCGGCAGTGGCTCGTCGATCATGGCCTATGCCGGCATCTGCGGCACCGACAACCTGCAGAACCACAGCGACCCGTACTGGTCGCAGCGCAGCTTCGACGAAATCACCGCTTACACCTCGGGCACCGAAACCAACATCAGCGAGCAGCAGGTCGGTGCGCTGACCGGCTTCAGCGCCGATGGTCAGCAATTCCAGCTGCGCTACAACGGTGTTGCTTCGGCGCCGATCATTCGAGGCACCAACTTCACGACGGCCGGAGTCAAGACCGCCATCGAAGCGATCGTCGGCTGGCCTGCCGGTGCCACGGTCACCGTCAGCGCGCTGTCCGACAACGCTTTCACGGTGGCCTTCGGGGGCACCCTGGCGGGTGTGGATGTCAGCGAGCTGATCCTCGTCAACTGCAGCGGCGGCTGCACCGGCTTCGTCGGCGAGGTCGCCCAGGGCGGCCCCACGCGCAGGAACGGTGCCATCAGCCCCACCGGCAATTCGATCCCGGTGGTGACCGTGCCTTCGGGCTTCGTGATTCCCGTGCGAACACCATTCGCACTGACCGGCAGCGCATCGGACGCCAACGCCGGCGACATCCTGACCTACCTGTGGGAGCAGAACGACCGCGGCGCCGGCACCGGCACCGGCCTGATCAGCAACACCAAGACCGATGGCCCGCTGTTCAGACAGTTCGGCACCCGAGCGCTGGTCGATAACGCGGCCGCGCTCTTGTACAGCTCCCCCGGGCAGAACGCGGTCAACAGCAACCCGACGCGCGTGTTCCCCGACCTGCTGCAGATCCTGGCCAACAACACCAATGCCGAATCCGGCACCTGCCCGACCGCATCGGCTGCGCCGACAGGCGAGCAGATCGACTGCTTCTCGGAGTACCTGCCGACCGCAGCCTATGTCGGCTTCGGCGCCAATGCAGCGCCGGCCACGCTCAACATGAAGCTGACGGTGCGTGACGGCAGGGGTGGCGTCAACAGCGCCACGTCGACGTTGACGCTGGCGCCACAAGCCGGCCCGTTCCTGGTGACCTACCCGAACACCGCGCTGCAGTTGGACAGCGGCAGCACGCAGACCGTGACCTGGGACGTGGCCGGCACCAATCTGCCCCCGGTCAGCACCGCCAACGTCAAGATCAGCCTGTCGGTGGACGGTGGCAACACCTATCCCTATCTGCTGGACGCCAACGCACCCAACACCGGCAGCCGTGCGGTGACGGTGCCGTCGGTGGCCACCACCACGGCGCGCGTCAAGGTCGAAGCGGTGGGCAACGTGTACTTCGATGTTTCCAACGCCGACTTCTCGATCAAGCTGCTGGGCGACGCCGACGGCGACGGCTTCGTGACCTGTGCCGACTTGCGGCTGGTGCGCTCGAAGCTGGGTCTGTCCGTCGGGCAGCCGGGCTACAGCGCGCAGGTGGATGTCAACGGCGACGGGGTCATCGACATCCGCGACATCGGCTTCATCACCCAACGCCTGCTGACCAGCACGCGCTGTGTGAATTGAGCCCCCACGCTCCCTGACGGTCGCTGCCCCCCGAGGGGGCGCTCGCGTGCGGCCCGGCGAAGCCGGTTCCGCCGCTCTACTCGCTTGGGTTCCGCCGCCTTTGCTAGTGATCGCCACGCTCCGCTTGCGGGGCGTTTTTTATGCCTGCTCTTGGCGGTGGCGTCCAGGGTTTCGCCCGATGGTTGCCTTCGGAGGCGCCGCCTACGCTGCCCAGCGCCAACGCATCCCGCGTTGCAGCAGGAGACAAACGATGAGCACCCGACGCACTTGGCTGGGCACCTTCACCACCCTGGCCGCGATGACCGCTTTGTGCGTGCCGATGGGTGCGGCGCAAGCCCAGACCAAGCTCAAGTGGGCGCATGTGTACGAAACCTCCGAGCCGTTTCACAAGAACGCCGTCTGGGCCGGTGAAGAACTGAAGAAGCGCAGCAACGGCCGCTACGAGATTCAAGTCTTTCCAGCGTCCAGCCTGGGCAAGGAATCCGACATCAACCAGGGTCTGACGCTGGGCACGGTCGACATCATCTACACCGGCGCCAGCTTCGCCGGGCGCAGTTACCCGCCGCTGTCGGTGACGTACTTTCCGTTCATCTTCAGGGACAGCGAACACCTGTTGAAGTACGCCAAGAGCGATGTCTTCAAGGAACTGTCCAAGGGCTACGACGACAAGACCGGCAACCATATCCTGGCGCTGACCTACTACGGCGCCCGCAATGTCACGTCCACCGAGTCGAAGCCGGTGCGCACCCCCGAGGACATGAAGGGCCTGAAGATCCGGGTGCCCGATGCACCGGCCTATCTGGCGTTTCCGAAGGCACTCGGCGCCAACGCCACGCCGATCGCCTTCGCCGAGGTCTATCTGGCATTGCAGAACGGCACCGTCGACGCGCAGGAGAACCCGCTGCCGACGATCGAAGCCAAGAAGTTCTACGAGGTGCAGAAGAACATCTCGCTGACCGGGCACATCATCGATTCGCTGCTGACGATCGTCTCGCCCACGGTCTGGAACAAACTGTCGGCCGAAGACAAGAAGCTGCTGACCGAGGTGATGCAGGAAGCCGCCGACAAGACCGGGCGCGAAATCATCGCGTCAGAGAACCGGCTCGCCGACGAGTTCAGGAAGCGGGGCAACAACGTCATCGTGGTCGACAAGAACGCCTTTCGCGACGCGGTGCTGAAGAACGCCAAGCCCACCGACTTCGGCTACCGCCAGCAGGACTACGACCGCATCGTCAACATCAAGTAGCCGCTGCAGCAGCCGCATGAACATGCCTGCGAAGGACGGCGCGGCAGACTCGGCGGGCCCAGCAGACGACCGCGTCATCGACGAACACGGCCATCTGCGGATGGCCGACGAGGTCGTCGACCTGTCGGACACGATCGCCGAAGGCTGGATCGCGCTGACGATCTTCTGGCTGCTGGGGTTGACGGTCTTCTACCAGTTCGTCACCCGCTATGTGCTCAACGACTCGGCCGCCTGGACCGAAGAGATCGCGCGCTACTTGTTGATCGGCGTGGTGTTCATCGGCGTGGCGGTGGGGGTGGCCAAGAACAACCAGATCCAGGTCGACTTCTTCTACCGCCACATGCCGGCGTGGCTCGGCAAATGGCTGTCACGTGCGGTGGATGTGCTGCGCACCGCCTTCCTTGGCGCAGCGTCGGTGATGACGGTGCAGATGATGCTGAAGATCGGCGGCAACACCCGCATGACGATCGTCGACGCACCGATGAATCTGGTCTACGGCATGGTGCTGTTCGGTTTCGTCGCAATGACGTTTCGTTCGGTGCAGGTGATGTTGCGGCACTGGCGGCGTGGCTGGAGCGTGCTCGAGCGACCCCTGACCGAGTTGCACGACAACTAAGGCGCGCTCGATGTTGAAGACCTTCTTCCTGCTGTTCATGGCCGGCGGCGTGCCAGTGGCAATCGCGATGGCCGGCGCTTCGCTGGCTTTCATCCTGCTGTCGGGCGACCTGCCGCCCTTTGCGGTCATACACCGCATGGTCGGCGGCATCGACAGCTTTCCGCTGCTGGCGGTGCCGTTCTTCATCCTGGCAGGCAACCTGATGAACAACGCCGGCATCACCACCCGCATCTTCGACTTCGCGCTCGGGCTGGTGGGCTGGATGCGGGGCGGCTTGGGCCACGTGAATGTGCTGGCGTCGGTGATCTTTGCGGGCATGAGCGGCACCGCCATCGCCGATGCGGCCGGGCTCGGCACGATCGAGATCAAGGCCATGAAAGAGCATGGCTACTCGACCGAATTCGCGGTCGGCGTGACGGCTGCTTCGGCAACCCTCGGTCCGATCATCCCGCCGAGCCTGCCATTCGTGATCTACGGAATGATGGCCAACGCGTCGGTCGGCGCGCTGTTCCTGGCCGGCATCCTGCCCGGTGTGCTGTTGACGGTGTTGATGATGCTCACCGTCACCTGGTATGCCCACAAGAACCAGTGGGGCGGCGATGTCGGCTTCGACCGCCGCCGCTTCTTCAAAGCCGCCATGGAGTTGGCGCTGGTGGTGGCCTGGCCGGTGCTGCTGTGGGTGCTGGTGGCCAAGCTGGGCGCGCCAGCGCAGCTGACCGTGTTCGGCGGCCTGGCGATGCTGTTCGTGATGGACCGCATCTTTCGTTTTCAAGCACTCCTGCCGATCATGACCCCGGTGCTGCTGATCGGCGGTATGACGACGGGGTTGTTCACACCCACCGAAGGCGCCATTGCAGCCTGTGTGTGGGCGATGGTGCTGGGTCTGTTCTGGTACCGAACCTTGAGCTGGAAGATGTTCATCAAGGTTTCCCTGGACACGGTCGAGACCACCAGCACGGTGCTGTTCATCGTCGCCGCCGCATCGATCTTCGGCTGGATGCTGACCTACACCGGCGTCACCACCGAGATCGCCGCCTGGGTGCTGGGATTCACAGACAAAGCGTGGGTGTTCCTGCTGCTGGCCAACCTCTTGATGCTGTTCGTCGGCTGCTTTCTGGAGCCCACCGCGGCGATCACGATCCTGGTGCCGATCCTGCTGCCGATCGCGACCCAGTTGGGCGTCGACCCGATCCACTTCGGCCTGGTGATGGTGCTGAACCTGATGATCGGCTTGCTGCACCCGCCGATGGGCATGGTGTTGTTCGTGCTGGCGCGGGTGGCAGGCTTGAGCTTCGAACGCACGACGATGGCGATCCTGCCGTGGTTGATCCCGCTGTTGCTGGCGCTGATCATCATCACCTACGTGCCGGCGATCGTGCTGTGGCTGCCGCGGATGTTCTTCTGAAGATTGCGCCCGTGAGCAAGGCCGGCAAGCTGTCGCGCGCGACCCCTGCTGCCATGAATCCTGAAGTGGTGCCGGTGGCCGTGCCGCCCGACACGCTGCTTGCAGCCGCAGCCGCAGCACACGGCGGCGCGTATATCGATTGCTATTCGACACAGATCATGGGTCGTGTCACCCATGCCGACTTCGTCGAAGCCTTCTACACGAGTTGGCTCTTCAAGATCGAGCGGCGCCTGCTGGGCTTTCTGGCTTCGAGACCGGCCACCGACAGCGACGCCAGGAAGCTCGCCCGCAGCGAATGTCACAGATTTTCTGCTTGGCGGGTCGAAGCACGGGATGTCGACGAGTTGCTGCTGGCCGACATCACCGGGCGCACCAAATCGTGGCTGATGGTGACGCATGGCCGGTGCAACAACGATCCTGTCATCGAGCCGATCGCCCAACCCGCCCTCGAGCCAGCGACCTTGCCCGTCACGCAGCTGCTGTTCGGTTCCGCTGTCCTCAGGCTGCACGACGCGAAGGGCAAAGACCGAGGCATGGGAGCCGGCTTCCATCTGTTGCTGGGCTTTCACAAGCTCTACTCGCGGCGGCTGCTGGGTGGAGCGCGCGCACGGTTGTTGCGTCGACCAGACTCCGGCGCATGATGCCTTTCGCCGAATCTGCAACAGCGAGCCTTTTGCCATGAAGCCTTTCATTCGCCTGCACCCCAACGACGATGTCGTGATCGCCCGCAGCCAGCTGGTCGGCGGCACCGATGTCGAAGGCGTGACTTCGCGCGGACTGATCCCGCCGGGCCACAAGATGGCGGTGCGCCAGATCGCCATCGGCGCCCCGGTGCGGCGCTACGACCAGGTCATCGGCTTTGCCAGCCAACCGATCGCGGCCGGGGAGCACGTGCACACCCACAACCTCGACATGGGACCCGACAAGGGCCGGTTCGACCGCGACTACGCCTTCGGTGCGGATGTGAAACCTGCTGCCCCCCGACAAGAGGCGATGTTCATGGGCATCACCCGCCCGGATGGCCGTGTCGCCACGCGCAACTGCATCGGCGTGCTGACCAGCGTCAACTGCTCGGCCACCGCAGCGCGCGCCATCGCCGACCACTATTCGCGCCGCACCAACCCGGCGGCGTTGTCTGCGTACCCGAATGTCGACGGCGTGGTGGCGCTGACCCACGGCACCGGTTGCGGCATGGACACCGCCGGCATGGGCATGCAGATCCTGTCGCGAACGCTGACCGGCTACGCCACGCACCCCAACTTCGCTGCGGTTCTGGTGGTGGGGCTCGGCTGCGAAGCCAACCAGATCAACGCCTGGCTTTCAAGCGGCAATCTGCGCGAAGGCGAGAACCTGCGGGTCTTCAACATCCAGGACAGCGGGGGCACCACCCGCACCGTGGCACGCGGCATCGAGCTGATCGACGCGATGCTGCCGCGCGCCAATGCGGTCGAGCGCCGGCCCTGCAGCGCTGCGCACATCACGGTCGGCCTGCAATGCGGGGGCTCCGACGGCTATTCCGGCATCAGCGCCAACCCGGCACTCGGCGCGGCGGTGGACCTGCTGGTGGCACACGGCGGCACTGCAATCCTGTCCGAGACACCCGAGATCTACGGCGCCGAACACCTGCTGACGCGGCGCGCAGTGCGGCGCGAGGTCGGTGAGAAGCTGATCGAACGCATTCGCTGGTGGGAGCACTACACCGCCATCAACGGCGGCGAGATGAACAACAACCCGTCGCCTGGCAACAAGGCCGGCGGGCTCACCACCATCCTGGAAAAATCCTTGGGCGCGGTGGCCAAGGGCGGCACCGGCAACCTGCAGGCGGTGGTCGAATATGCAGAACCGGTGACCGAACACGGCTTCGTCTACATGGACACCCCCGGCTATGACCCGGTCAGCGCCACCGGGCAGGTGGCCGGGGGCGCCAACCTGATCTGCTTCACCACCGGCCGCGGGTCGGCCTATGGCTGCGCGCCCGCCCCGTCGTTGAAACTGGCCACCAACACCGCGCTGTGGCTGCGGCAGGCCGACGACATGGACATCAACTGCGGAACCATCGTCGACGGCAGTGCGACGGTCGAAGAAACCGGGCGGCTGATCTTCGAACGCATGCTGGCCACCGCATCGGGCGAACGCACCCGCAGCGAGTTGCATGGCTATGGGCAGAACGAGTTCGTGCCCTGGCAGGTCGGCGCCGTGATGTAGGGTTCCGGTCCATTCGCCTTGGAGCAACCGGACATGAACGACACCGATCGAACGATCCCGCCCGACGCGCTGCAAACCCATGTCGCGCACATCCTGGTTGCCGCCGGCAGCAGCGCCGCCGAGGCCGAACAGGTCGCTGCCAACCTGGTGTTGGCCAACCTCAGCGGCCATGACTCGCACGGGGTGGGCATGGCGCCGCGCTATGTCGATGCGGTGGCTGAAGGCGGGCTGATGCCCAACGCCGCGCTGAAGGTCAACGCCGATCTTGGCGCGCTGCTGTCGCTGGATGGGCAGCGTGGCTATGGTCAGATCGTCGGCGTGCAGGCGATGGATCTCGGCATCGAGCGCGCCCGCCAGCAAGGCAGTTGCATCTTCACGCTGGCCAATGCCCACCACCTGGGGCGCATCGGCCATTTCGCCGAAATGGCGACCGCTGCCGGGCTGGTGTCGCTGCACTTTGTCAACGTGCTGGCGCGGCCGGTGGTGGCCCCGTGGGGCGGTGGCGACGGGCGCTTCGGAACCAACCCCTGCTGCATCGGCGTGCCGTTGAAAAACGCCGAACCCTTCATCCTGGACTTCGCCACCAGCCGGGTCGCCCAGGGCAAGATGCGCGTGGCCCACAACAAGGGCCAACGGGTGGCGCCCGGCACGCTGATCGACGAACACGGTGCGCCCACCACCGACCCCGGCGTGGTGGTGGTGCCGCAGAGCGGCGGCCTGTTCGGCGCGTTGCTGACTTTCGGCGAACACAAGGGCTACGGCATGGCCGTGGCCTGCGAACTGCTGGGCGGTGCGCTCAGCGGCGGTGGCACCTGGCACCAGGCGGCCGACGGCCGGCGGGCGGTCATCAACGGCATGCTGACGGTGCTGATCGACCCCGCCAAGCTCGGCACCCAGTCGACGTTCGACGACGAGGCGGCGGCGTTCGTCACCTGGCTGCGGCAATGCCCGCCCGGCGCCGGCGGCAACGGCGTGCGCATCGCCGGCGAGCCGGAACGCGCGGCGCGCAAGGCGCGCCAGCGCGACGGCGTGGTGGTGGACGCGGCGACCTGGTCCGAACTGCAGCAGGCTGCACACAAGGTCGGTGTCGCCATCGACTGAGCCTGCAGCGGCGGGCGGAGGTTCCCAGGCCGCGGGTTGCCGAGTTGTCTGGCCGAGTCGGTCAAGCACAATGCTTGCCCGCCCCATGTTGGGCGCAGCCCCGCAACAACGTCGAGGACGATGCCCATGCAAGGCGACCCGAAAGTGATCCAGTGCCTGCAGGCCCAGCTCAAGAACGAGCTGACCGCCGTCAACCAGTACTTCGTGCACTACAGGATGTTCAAGCACTGGGGCTTCGACCGGCTGGCGCAGAAAGAGTACGAAGAGTCGATCGGCGAGATGAAGCACGCCGACGCGTTGATGGAACGCCTCTTCATGCTGGACGCGCTGCCGAATCTGCAGGACCTGGGCAAGCTGCTGATCGGGGAAACGCTGGTCGAGGCCCTGGGCTGCGACTTGAAGTCCGAGCAAGGTGCACAGGCCACCGTCAAGGACGCCATCGCCCAATGCGAACAATCGCGCGACTATGTGTCGCGCGGGCTGCTGGCCAGGATTCTTGTCGACACCGAAGAGCACATCGATTTTCTGGAAACGCAGCTGGACCTGGTGGCCAAGGTCGGCGAGCCGAATTACCTGCAGTCGCAGATGAAGCCGCACGGCGGCGAGGCTTGACGGACCAGCCACAGCAGAGCCAAAGCTGCACGAACCGGGGATCATCAAGAAGATTGCTAATGCGAACCATTCGCATTAATATTGCGACATGATTGTTTGCCTCTGCCGACGCATCTCCGACCGCGACATCGCTCGCGCCGCCCGCGAGGGTTGTGAGAGCTACGACGACTTGCAGTTCGAACTCGGCGTGGGTTTGGGTTGCGGTTGCTGTCAGGACTGTGCCAAGCAGACCTTTGAGCAGCACCGCCGCCAGCAGGACGGAACCCAGGCCGCGAACGCCGCTTGCCTTCCGGCGTTGGTTGCCGCCGGTGGCGGATCGGTGCCGCCGCGCCGGCGGTTGATCCCGATCGCCGCGCACGCCGACGCATCGAGTGCAAGGGTGTTGGCCGCAGCCTGAGGCGGGTTCCGTCTGCCGGGCCGCCGGCCGCATCACCGATTGGCGACCTCCGAACCCGCGCCGCCGTTCAACCCGCAGCGTCGGCCCGAGCCCGCTGTGGCCTCATGCGCAGCGCGGCCAGCGTGGCCAGGGCCGAGAACGCCGCCACCAGCCAGAAGGTCTCGGAAAACGCGGTCACCGCCGGCTCGCCAACGGCAGCATGGCTTCGCAGCCGCCATTCAAGGAAGATGCCGACCAGGCTGACGCCGGTGGCCCCGCCCAACTGGCGCAGGAAGTTGATGGTGCTGGCGGCATGCGAACTGGCTTGCGCATCGAGCCCCGGCACGGCGCTGAGCATCAGCGACGGCAGCACGAAGCCCAGGCCGATACGGCCGATCACCGCCCACGCCATCAGCAGCCACAGCGCAGTGGCCAGTCCGACGGTGGCCATCAGGCCGAACGACAATGCCAGCAGCGACAGACCGCCCACCACCAGCAGCCGTGGCGGATAGCGGTCGGCCAGCCGACCCGCCACCGGAATCGTCAACGCCAGCACCAGCCCCGCCGGCAGCAACGCGGCACCGGCCAGCGACGGCGGGTAGTGCAGCGCGGTTTGCATGAACACCGGCACCAGGTAGGTCGACCCGAACAGCGCCATGCCGTAAATGAAGGCCACCAGGCTGCCCATCGCGAACGGCCGCGATCTGAACAGGCGCAGGTGCAAGAGCGGCGTCGGGTGGCGTGACTGCTGCCACAGGAACAGCGCGATGGCCGTCACGCCGACGGCGATCAACACCGGCCCGCTGTGCCCGGACTTGTCATGCAGATGCACCAGGCCGTTCAGCAGCCCGACCACGCCCACCGCCGCCAGCCCGAGCCCCACGACATCCAGCGGCGCGCCGCTGCGACCGGCTGGCGCACCACCTCCGGGAGCTGAGATCGGCAAGTAACGCCGCGCCAGCACGATGGCGGCGATGGCGAAGGGCACGATAAAGAAGAAGATTGAGCGCCAGCCGAAGTGCTCCACCAGCACCCCGCCCACGCTGGGTCCGATGGCCGGGGCCAGCACCACACCGAAGCCGAAGATACCCATCGCCCGGCCGCGCTGGCCGTCTTCGAAGGCGCGCAAGATGATGATGGCCGGGATGGTCTGCAGCACACCCGCGGCCAGCCCTTCGGCGACCCGCATCGCCAGCACCAGTTCGTAGTGCTGCGCCAGCCCGCCGACGATCCCACCCGCCATCAGCAAGCTCACGGCGCCGACATAGGCGTGCCGATACCCGAGCCGCGCCAGCAACCACGGCGTGGGCAGCATCGACAGCGTCATCGCCGCCATGAAGCCGGCGGCCACCCATTGCGCCCGCTCCTGCCCGATCTGGAAATGGCGCATCAGGTCGGGCACCGCCACGTTGACGATCGTCGACGACATCACCGACGCGATGCTGCCGATCATCACCGTCAACAACACCCGCCAGCGGTAGCGGCTGCCGTGCAACGCCTGCAGCGCCTGCAGGGAATGCGGCGAAAGCGGCGCAACCGGAGCCGCCTGGACGGGTTCGGTCAACAGCGCTCCGGGTGATGGCAATGACGACGGCAACGACGATCGCGATGGCGGGTACCAACCACCCGCAAAGGATGGCTCACCAGCGGTTGCGCAGCTCGCGCAGTTTGACGAACACCGTCCGGGCGTCCGGCGCTTCGGGCAGGTCGGGGCAGGCCTCGCGCAGTGCCGCGATCACGCTCGGGCTGCTCAGTCGCAAGAAGGTGTTGATCTGCTTTTCTTCACCGAGCGTGGTGACATGCAGGCTCGCCGGGTCCTGCCCCGTCACGCGCGGCAGCAAAGCTTGAGCCGCCGCGTTGTCGGGCTCGCGCGCCAGCGTGAAGCGCAGGTTGTTCTCGATGTAATCGTGGCCGGCGTAGACCTGGGTGTCGTCGGGCAGCTTGGCCAGCTGGCCGACGAACGTGGTGTACAGGTCGTCGGCATTGCCACCGTTTTGGCAGTTGCCGGCACCGGCGTTGAAGAGCGTGTCGCCCGAGAACAGCGCGGGCCGGGCGCCATGCGAACGCAGGCAGATGTGGCACATCGTGTGGCCCGGCGTGTCCATGCATTCCAGCTCCACGGTGCGGCCGACCTTGACCACGTCGCCGGCCTTGACGCCGCGGTCCATGCCTTCGATGCGCGAGCCTGCCTTGTGGTGCGCAATCACCTTGGCACCCGTCGCGGCCACCACCGCCGCGTTGCCACCGGTGTGGTCGTGGTGCTCGTGGGTGTTGAGAATCTGCGTGATCTGCCAGCCCTTGTCCTTGGCGGCGGCCAGGCACTTGACATGGTCCAGCGGGTCGATGGCCAACGCTTCGCCGGTTTCCCCGCAGGCGATCAGGTAGTTGTAGTTGCGGTAGGCGTTGCCGGTCCAGATGCGTTCGACAATCATGGCGGACCCTGCTGATTCGAAGGCCGGATTGTAGGAAGCGCGTCGCCCCAGGATCGGTGCAGGGTCGTGCGCAACCCCCGATGCCCGGGGTGAGTCATCGGCGGTCTGTGGCGACCACCGGTTCACAATCCGGCCATCAGCCACGCCAGGAAAATTGCGATGAAGCATCTGTTGATTGCCACCGCAGTCGCTGCAACCGCCACGGTTGCGCATGGTGCAGGGTGGGACGAAGCAACCTCTGGTGACCTGTCCAACGACCGTGCCAACCCCACCTTCGTGTCGATGGCCGTCGGGTCAAATCCGATCAGCGGCACCACCGGCCGCAGCAGCGCCGGCATCGTCGACCGCGACTACTTCAACTTCACGCTGGCGGCTGGTTCGCAGCTCGACGCGATCGTTCTGCGTCCAGGCACCGCCTTCCTCGGCCCGTCGCAATTGGGCTTCATCGCCGTGCAGGCCGGCAACCAGGTGACGGTGGACCCCGAAGGCGGCGGGCCGGAGCCATTGCTGGGCTGGCACCTGTACTACGAGCAAGACCTGAACCAGGACATCCTGCCGTCGATCGGCCAGGGTCTGGGCGCGATCGGTTTCAGCGGCCCGCTGCTGGCCGGCACCTACACCTTCTGGATTCAGGAAACCACGGTCGGCTTTGCACCGTACTTCTTCGACTTCCAGGTGTCCGGGGTGCCCGAAGCATCGACCGCGCTGGTGATGCTGGCGGGGCTGGCCGGCATCGGGGCACCGTTGCTGCGGCGCAAGCGCTGATCGGGAAGATCGCCTTTGCCGCTGCCTCCGGGGCCGGTGGCCCTAAGCAACCGAGGCTGTCGATTCGGCATCGGTAGAACGAAGGATGACGGCCGGCCGCTCGATGACTCCAATCGCCTGCGCGCACTTGGAGCTCCTTCATGTTCAATTCGGAAGCCCTGGAAGTCGGCATCGGGATGGCCTTCCTGTTCCTGTTGATGTCGTTGATCTGCACCGGCGTCAAGGAATGGATCGAAGGCATCTTCAAATGGCGGGCGATGGATCTGGAGCGTGCGCTGCGCACGCTGCTTGACGACGAGCACGGCCAACTCACCGCCCACCTGCTCTCGCACCCGCTCATCTCGTCGCTGTACCGGGGAAGCTACGACCCTTCCAAGCTCACCAGCAGTGTCGTCGGGGGCCACCTGGTCGGCGTCGCCAACGCCAAGCACATGGCGCTGCGCGCGCGCCGGAACCTGCCGTCCTACATACCGGCCGGCCACTTCGCCAAGGCGCTCATCGACCTGGTGGCCCGCGGGCCGGCCAATGTCGACAGCGAGCACGCTCCGCACGCGCCGTTCGACATCGCGCAGTTGCGCGAGCGGGCCGCTGCGCTGAACTCGCCTTTCCTACGGCGGGCGGTTCTGAGCGCCATCGACCATTGCAACGGCGACTTGCAACAGTTGACCGTCAACTTGCAGAGCTGGTTCGATGGCTCGATGGACCGCGCGTCGGGCTGGTACAAGCGCCGCACGCAAACCGTCCTGTTCGTGCTGGGCATCGGGGCGGCGGCGGTGCTCAACGTGGATGCGCTGTACGTAATGGGACGATTGACAGCGGACAAGGCGTTTCGCGATGCGGTCGTCAGCGCGGCAGCCAAGGCAGAGGCGCCGGCGGCGTCTGTGGCCGGATCGGCCCCCGACGCACTTGCGGTGGCCCGCAAGGCACGCACGGAACTCGAGAACATCGGCATGCCGATGGGCTGGCGCAAGACCGATCGCGCAACCTTCGGCATCGCAGGCGTGCAGCTGTGCAACGTCGAAGACGCTCGCGAGTGCAACGACAGCGGCTACTCCTACTTGCGCATGGTTCTCGGCTGGCTCGTGACCGCATTTGCCGTGATGCTGGGCTCGCCCTTCTGGTTCGACATCCTGAACAAGTTCATGGTGATCCGCTCGACGGTGAAGCCGCGCGAGAAGAGCCGTGAGGAAGGCAGCGAAGACCGTGCCGACAGCGCGTCCAAGGATGCCGTGGCCGTGCTCACGCCTGCCCCCACTGCGACTGCGGCGCTGCAGGCGGCGCAGTCGGTCAACCCGCCCACGACACCCGAGCCCACGCCGCCCCTCGAATCGCCGACACCCCTGCAAGCCTTCGTACCCCACCAGTGGCGCGATGGATTCGTCAACTCCAAGCAGGTGCCGCTGTGAGCGCCGGGTCGAACGAGTCGGAGCTGATGGTCAACCGCGACCTCAGCCGACTGGCGCCGGCATTCGCGAAAGCCGTGCAGGACGCGATCGCCGAGTGCAACGCGCCGTCGAACGCACTCGACGCGATGGTCTACGAAGGTTACCGGTCCGAGGCGCTGCAAGCGATGTATTACCGGCGCGGCCGCACGGTGAAGCCTCCCTTCAAGACCGTCACCAATGCGCCAGGCAACCTGTACAGCTGGCACGGCTTCGGACTCGCGGTAGACGTGGTGCACCGGACGAAATACTGGCTGCCGCCTGAGGGCGATGGCTGGTTCCGTAAAGTGGGGTCGATCTTCAAACGGCACGCCTCCAACTGGGGTGGCGACTGGGCCATGGCCGACCTGCCCCACTTCCAGTGGGTCCGCTGCCCGCCCGGGCCCTCCGATGTGGCCCGCCAACTGATCGACAGCCAGGGCATGCAGGCTGTGTGGCAGCATGTCGGCGCCATTGACGGCAGGCCTGTGCAGGCAGCGTTGCCGGCGTTGATGCCGATGCCATCGCCGGCCAGGACACCGAGCAGCCGCACGATCGGCACCATCGACGACAAGCACTTCAGCTGCACGATCTTCGAAGACCCCGACGGACGGGTGCATTTCACGGCCGACGCCGACATCGACGCCGATGGCGCCAATGGTCAGTCGGGCGGCCCACCCGCCTACAAAGTCGACGACAGCGGCAGCGAAGCACTGGTCAATGGCGGCATGCGCATCGAAGCGGGCAAGGTCGTCTGCGGCAAGCCGTGGGCACGCGACATCGTGATCCTCGGCGCCGACCAACAGCCCAGAGTCTTCAGTGGCGGCCTCATCGCCTCGATGACCTGGTACCGCCACCCCGGCAAGGCAGCCGACGATCCGGCCGCCTATGTCGATGCAGAAACCGTGCCCTACATCGTCGTGCCGCCATTGGTCGTCAAAGGCACCAAAGGCATCGTGCGCGGTTGCAAGGCCCGAGTGACCTGGCGCTCGCGCAGCGTCGACTGCGTTGTCGCCGACCGCGGTCCGGCCGACAGCATCGGCGAACTCAGCATTGCCGCCGCCAGGGCGATCGGTTTGCCTGCGAGCCCACGCAACGGTGGAACCAAGGCGGTGGAAGTGCTGTACGAACTCTGGCCCAACGTCGCGGCACCCGGCTTCACGCTTCAACGCGCGTGAGTGTCTGCGCAGCGGCAGCCCTGTCACTTGCCATTGCGGGTCTCGCAGGCCCGCTGGCAACGACCGGGCGCCGCCCCACCGTCACCGGTTGAAGCGCGCCGCCCTGAAGGCCTCACCCGCCGTCCAGATCGACGCCGCCAGCAACACCACGTCCTTGATCAGGAACTGGCCGATGGGGCCGGAAAGGTACGGAAATCCATACCCCTCCTGCCACACTCCGGGCGTCGTCAGGATAAACGTCAGGGTCACGATGAACGTGATGATCGACGCCACGCTACCGATTCCGGAGGCCCGGGCCGATACCGGCCGCAGAGCGATCAGCACGCCGATCGCCAGTTCGACGACCCCGAGCGTGCTTGCAAAGCCGCGTTCCCCCAGCAGGTTGTAGGCCCACGACAGCAGCGGGCTGTGCATGACCAGCGGCGCGATGCCCTTGGCTTCATAGGCGGTGAACTTCATGAAACCGAACCACAGGAAGATCAACACCAGCGACCAGCGCAGCGCAAAGCCGCCCCAGCGCAACAGCGGGTCCGCCTCTTCCGGGCGTGAGACAACAACCGTATTCATTTCCATCCCCTCTTTCAGAACACCACCAGGCCCTGCGGCCGCGTCGCCGGTGGCACCGGCAGCGGCAGCGGCAGCGGCGCACCGGGCTGGCTCAGGCTGCCGTCGGCTGCAATGCTGAGGATGTGGATGCTGTTGCCGTCGGTCACCGCGTTGTTGAGCGCGTTGACCCGGTTGCCGACGACATAAAGAAACTTCTCGTCGGGCGACAGTGCCGGTTCGTACGGCGTGCTCGTGACCTGCATGAACGAATCCGGACCGCGGTCGTTCAGGAACAACGGCCCGGGCAGCTTCAGCAACAAGTGCTGCTTCTCGACCGGCTGCAGCGGGTCGCTGTTGTCATAGAACGAGACGCTGTTGTCGATATTGTTGACGGTGTAGATGCGTGCTCCGTTTGCGGTCGGACGAATCCAGCAGATTTCGAGCCCCGAATTGGGCACCGCGCGCACGAACGTCATGGCACCCGTCAGGCCGTCGAAGGTGTAGACGCCCATCTGCTTGCGAGTCACGAAGCCGACATACAGGATGTTGCGCGACGGATGCTGGTTCATGCCCAGTGGCAGCGGCGGCTTGGCGCCGGGCGGAAGCGAATAGGGCGAGCCGGGCGGCTGGGTCAGGGTGCCGTCGGCACCGATCTTGAAAGCGTGCACCGAGCCGACCCCGGGTTGCACCGCCGGTGCCAGGAAGTCGAGGCCGAACAGCAGCGTGCCGTCGTTCGACGCCAGCACCTGCGACGGGAACGAACCCTTGACCGTGGGCACGGTTGCACCTGGAATTGGCGTCAACTTGCCGTCGGTGCCGATCGTGAAG
>JBDSMV010000422.1:0-4338 GCA_039915715.1 Rubrivivax sp.
TGCAGGCGCAACAGATCGGCAACAACTTTCTGCTGTCGACGCTGTGTCTGGTGTGGATGGCGGACGTGGCAGCCTACTTCGGTGGCCGCCGCTTCGGGCGCCGCAAGCTGGCACCCGCGATCAGCCCCGGCAAGAGTTGGGAAGGCGTGTGGTCGGGCATGGCCGGCGTGCTGCTGCTGGCGGCGGTGTGGATTGCGCTCGACCGCGCTTTCGGCTTCGACGGGCCGAGCCTGTATTCGCGCCTGCTGCAGGAGCTGGGGCTGTCGGGGCTGGTGGTGGCGCTACTCGCCCTGGCGGCATTGGGCGTGGTCGGCGATCTGGTTGAATCGCTGGTCAAGCGTGCAGCCGGCGCCAAAGACAGCAGCCAGCTGCTGCCGGGCCACGGTGGCGTGCTCGACCGCGTCGACGCGTTGTTGCCGGTGCTGCCGGCGGCACTGGCGGTGCTTGCGATGGGGGTGCGATGAGCGACGCGCCCGTGCAGCGTCTAGCGATCCTGGGTTCCACCGGATCGGTCGGCTGCAGCACCCTCGATGTGGTGGCCCGGCATCCGGACCGATTCCGGGTCGTCGGCTTGAGCGCCTTTCGCCGCGTCGATGCGCTCTTCGAACAGTGTCGCCGCTACAAGCCGCGGGTGGCCGTGGTGCCTGATGAGGATGCCGCTCGGCGTCTGCGAAACCTGCTGGCCGATGCCGGCATCGCGACCGAGGTGCAGGTCGGCGCCAAGGCCCTGTGCGAGCTGGCCGCGGCATCCGATGTCGACAGCGTGATGGCAGCCATCGTGGGCGCCGCAGGGCTTCCGCCGTGCATGGCTGCGGCCGAAGCCGGCAAGCGGCTGCTGCTGGCCAACAAGGAAGCGCTGGTGGTGGGTGGCAGCCTCTTCATGCAGGCGGTGCAGCGCGGCGGCGCCACCTTGTTGCCGATCGACAGCGAGCATTCGGCTGTCTTTCAGTGCCTGCCCGAAGACCGAAGCCGCTGGGCCGATCACATCGATCACATCGTCCTGACCGCCAGCGGCGGTCCGTTCCGCAGCCACGACCCTGAGTCGCTGCACTCCATCACGCCCGAGCAGGCGGTAGCGCATCCGAACTGGGTCATGGGCCGCAAGATCTCGGTCGATTCGGCGACCATGATGAACAAGGCGCTGGAGGTGATCGAGGCGCGCTGGCTGTTCGATCTGCCGCCTGCCGACATCCGGGTCGTGATTCACCCGCAAAGCATCATCCATTCGATGGTGGTGTGCCGCGACGGCTCGGTGCTGGCGCAACTGGGCACGCCGGACATGAAGGTGCCGATCGCTTACGGGCTGTCGTACCCGCTGCGCATCGAGTCCGGAGCACCACGGCTCGACTTTCGGACTTTGCAGGCGCTGACCTTCGAGCCACCTGATGCGCGCCGTTTCCCGGGTTTGCAATTGGGCTACGACGCGCTGCAGGCGCCGGTGGGCACCACCGCGGTGCTGAACGCCGCCAACGAAGAAGCGGTGGCTGCGTTTCTGTCCGGAACCATCGGCTTCACCGCGATTCACAGCGTCAACGCCGGCACCCTCGACCAACTGCAGCCGCAGTTGGCCGCAGACCATGCGCTGGCCGACCTGATCGACCTGGACACCCGCGCCCGCGCGGCCGCGTTGCAGGTCATGAAGGACCTCATGAAGGGAGACCGCAAGTGATCGTGACCATCCTCGCTTTCCTGTTCACGCTCGGCGTGCTAGTGATCATTCACGAATATGGCCACTACCGCGTGGCCGTGGCCTGCGGGATCAAGGTGCTGCGTTTTTCGGTCGGTTTCGGCAAGGTGCTATGGCGTCGCCAAGCCTCGCCTGATGCCACCGAGTTCGTGTTGTGCGCGCTGCCGCTGGGCGGCTATGTGCGCATGCTGGACGAGCGAGAAGCACCGGTCGATGCGCACGAACTCGACCGTGCATTCAACAGGAAACCGCTGCTGCAGCGCACTGCGGTCGTGGCAGCCGGTCCGATTGCGAACCTGCTGCTGGCAGTGCTGCTGTATGCCGCGGCGCACTGGATCGGCATCGACGAACCCAAGGCCGTGGTGGGCACGCCGGCGGCGTCGAGCCTGGCCGAACAAGCCGGCCTTCGTTCCGGTGACTGGGTGCGCGCGGTCTCGTCAGATGGCGAGGACTGGCGCGAGATCAGCTCATTGACCGACCTGCGATGGCGCCTGACCCAAGCAGCGCTGGACGCCCGCCCGCTGGATCTGCAGGTCAGCGACCGCGAAGGACGTGGCAGGCGCACGCTGCGGCTCGACCTGGCTGCGATCGAATCGCGCGACGTCGACGCGCGCATGTTGCGCCAGATCGGCCTCGGGCCCGCCTTCAGCGAAGCGCTGCTGGGCGAGGTCAAGGCGGGCGGACCTGCTGCGGCTGCCGGCTTGCGCAAGGGCGACAAGGTGCTGAGCGTCGACGGCGAACCGGTGCCGGACGCGCAGACATTGCGCGAGCACATCCGCGCTTCGGCAGGCTCCGCTTCCGCAGCGGCACCGAAGACGATTGCAGCGCAGCGCTGGACAGTCGAGCGCAACGGCGCTGCTGTCGATGTCGAAGTGACGCCGCGCCTGATGCGCGATAAAGACAGCGTGATCGGCCGCGTCGACGCGTTCATCGGCTCGGCACCCGAGATGGTGACCGTGAAACAAGGACCTATCGACGGGCTGGTGCAGGGTGCAGAGCGCACCTGGGACGTGTCGGTGCTGACGCTGCGCATGCTGGGCCGCATGCTGATCGGAGAGGCGTCGATCAAGAACCTGAGCGGTCCGTTGACGATCGCCGACTACGCCGGCCAGTCGGTCAACCAGGGCCTGGCGTACTACCTCGGTTTTCTGGCGCTGGTCAGCGTCAGCCTCGGGGTGCTGAACCTGCTGCCGCTGCCGATGCTCGATGGCGGCCACCTCATGTATTACATTTTCGAAGGCGTCACCGGCCGGCCGGTGTCCGATCTCTGGCTGGCCCGGCTGCAACGCGGCGGTATCGTCGTCCTGCTGATGATGATGTCGGTCGCCCTCTTCAACGACGTTGCGCGCCTGATGGGCGTGCACTGAATCCCATGCTCCCTGTGTTCCCGTTCGGGCCGTTGCGCCCGGTGGCGGCTGTGGTGGTCGCGCTTGCGGCTGTCGCTGCCGCACCGGCTGCTCTGGCCGTCACGCCCTTCGTCCTCAAAGACATCCGAGTCGAAGGGTTGCAGCGCACCGACCCCGGCACCGTCTTCGCGGCGTTGCCATTTCGCATCGGCGACACCTACACCGACGACAAGGGCGCTGCGGCGCTGCGCTCGTTGTTTGCCACCGGGTTGTTCAAAGACGTTCGCATCGAGGTCGAAGGCGATGTCGCCACGCTGATCGTCGACGAACGTTCGATCGTCGCCAGCGTTACCTTCGTCGGCTTGAAAGAGTTCGACAAGGACCCGTTGGTGAAATCGCTGCGCGACTCTGGCATCGGCGAAGGCCTGCCTTTCGACCGCGCGCTGATCGACCGCGCGGAGCAGGAGATCAAGCGCCAGTACTTGAGCCGCAGTCTGTACGGGGCCGAGGTCGTGACCACCGTGACCCCGGTCGAGCGCAACCGCGTCAACATCACTTTCACGATGACCGAAGGCGAAGCCGCTCGCATCGCCGACATCCGCATCACTGGCAACACCGTGTTCAGCGACTCGACTCTGCTGGGCCTGACGGAGCTGACCCCCAGCGGCTGGTTCACCTGGTACAGCAAGACCGACCGTTACTCGCGCTCCAAGCTCAACTCAGATCTCGAGAAGATCCGCGCCTACCACGTCAACCGGGGCTATCTGGAATTTGCGATCGAGTCCACCCAGGTCACGATCTCGCCCGACAAGCAGACGATCTCGATCGCCATCTCGGTCAAGGAAGGCCAGCCCTACACCGTGACTTCGGTCAAGCTGGAAGGCGACTACCTGGGCAAGGAGGACGAGTTCCGGGCCCAGGTGCTGCTGCGCCCCGGCCAGCCCTACCGCGGCGATGCGGTGACCGAGACCAGCAAGCGCTTTCAGGATTTGTTCGGCCTCTACGGGTATGCCTTTGCGCGCATCGACACCCGGCCCGAGATCGACCGCGCCAAGGGTCAGGTCGCGCTGGTGTTCACAGCCGAGCCGCAGCGCCGAGTCTATGTCCGGCGCATCGACCTGGCGGGCAATACGCGCACCCGTGACGAGGTCGTGCGGCGCGAGTTCCGTCAACTCGAGGGCGCCTGGTACGACGGCGGCCTCATCAAGCTGTCGAAGGAGCGGGTCGACCGGCTCGGTTACTTCAAGACCGTCGAAGTCGAGACCAGCGAGGTCGCGGGCGCGCCCGACCAGGTCGACCTGGTGG
>JBDSMV010000448.1:0-5981 GCA_039915715.1 Rubrivivax sp.
CAGGCCGAGAAGGGCTTCGAGATCCGCTGGATCCCGCTCACCGCCGATGCCCGGCTCGACCTCACCGACATCGACGCCCTGCTCGACGGGGCCAAGATGCTGGCGATCACCACACCCAACGCCAGCGCCGCAGCCAGCGCTGCCAGCGGGTTCTCACGAACCGTGCAACGCAGACTCTCGGCCCACTCGTCACCGACATCCTTGGCATGGCTGGCGCGCGAATGCGCCTTGACGTTGGCGGTGGTCAGCGAGTCTTCCAGCTTGTGGACGTGGGGCGCAGCGGTATCGGCGAGGCGGTCGATGGTTTCGTGTGCGCCCTTGACGACCCGGCTGAGCATGTCCTGGCCATCGGCCCGGCGCGCGGCGCGCTCGGCGAGGGCCGCATCGGCGGCCGCAGTGGCCTCGGCGGTGCGCTGACTGGAGGCCGCCGATTTGACGGCCGAATCGACCGGGGCATTGCCGGTCGCCGGGGGTGCACCGAAGGGATTTGAAGTCGGGGTGGTGGTTGTGGAATCCATGGTGATCCTGTCCAGGGTTGGAATCAAAGGAGCGGTGGCCAGTGCCACCGGGCTGAATCGCGATCAAGTTCCAACGCCAGTTCATGCGCCTGCAAGTGCAGGCACGCCGCGATCTGGCGGTTTCGTGCAACAACGCACGCTAACTCACGTCTCGATGCTACCTGCTGGTCAGTGGCCGCAAAAGCCGGGACGTGTAGGCCAACGCCGTGACTGACGCCGGACAAACGCTGCGCCCCTCTGCGGCGGCACGGGTTCAGCGTCGAGGCGCTGGCCCCCTGCTGGCAGGCTGCGTGCCCGTGGGGTTGAAGATAGATCGGTAAGATCGTTTGCAATCCCCGGGCACGCTGTCGCGATGCCCGACGGCGCCCGAACGGCAACCCGAATGGCAACCCGAATGACACCCTCCGACACAGACGATGAGCACCGCCCCCACAGGCCCGAGCCGCCACATCCCTGACCCGGCAGCGGTGGTCGATCCCCGTGTCGACCAGATCCTCGATGTCTTCGCCAGGGAAGCGCAGGTCGAACGCAGCGCCTTGCGTCTCGATGCGCGCGCCGACGAACTCGGTGCCACATCGCTCGACCTGGCGTTGGCATTGTTCGAGCTCGAGGCGCGATTCAAGGTGTCTTTGCCCGAGCCCGCTCCAGGTGAGCCGATGCCCACGGTCGGCGAGGTGGTGCAGCAGGTGTTGGACGCCTGGCCCGCGTCCCCGACCACAGAAGTCGCCGCCTGAGCCCCGGCGCCCTCGCTCGCCATATGCCGGCTCCGCGACGCGTGGCCGTTACCGGGCTGGGAGCAATCTCGGCGCTGGGCGGCGATCTCGCAACCACTTGGCAAGGCATCGTCGAAGGCCGCTGCGGAATCGCGCGCCACGACGGGGACGCCTGGCCGCTGGCCCGAGTCACCGGCTTCGACCCGGCGGCGCATTTCAATGCCCGCGAATTGCCGATGCTGGACCGGGTGACTCAGTTCACCCTTGTTGCCGCTCGCGAAGCCCTGAACGCGGGCCGCCACGGCGCCAACCTGCCGTCACTGGCTGCGGCGGGGATCGATCCGACGCGCTGCGGCGCGGTCTATGCCGCCGGGCTCGGACACCACACTCTGGACGACGCCTACCAGGCGTTCTATGGCCGCAAGGCCAACCGGCTCCACCCTTTCGTGGTGCCGCGCGGCATGCCGAGTGCACCCGCGAGCCAGTTGTCGATCGTGCACGGCCTGCAGGGCCCGACGGTTGCCACCGCTTCGGCCTGTGCTTCGTCGGCGCATGCGCTGGCCCTGGCTGCGCACCTGATCCGCAGTGGGTTGCTCGACATCGCGCTCAGCGGTGGTGCCGAAGCGTCATTGGTGCCGGGCATGGTCAAGGGCTGGGAGGGCCTGCGGGTGCTGAGCGCCGATGGCTGCCGGCCCTTCTCTGCCGATCGCTCGGGTCTGGTGTTGGGCGAAGGTGCCGCGGTGCTGGTGCTGGAAGACTGGGACCACGCCGAACGGCGGGGTGCCAGGCCGTTGGCCGAAGTGTTGGGGTTCGGTATGGGCGCCGATGCCGCTGACATCACGCGCCCCAGCGCCAGCGGTGCCGAGCGCGTGATGCGCGCTGCGCTGGTGGATGCCGAAATCGCGCCGGCGGCTCTGGACTATGTCAACGCCCACGGCACCGGCACGCGCCTCAACGACGCCAGCGAATCGCAGGCGCTGCGCGCCATCCATGGCGACACCCTGGCGCGCCTGCCGGTGTCGTCCAGCAAGGGGCAGATCGGCCATGCGCTGAATGCCGCCGGGGCGTTGGAGGCGGCCATCACGATCCTGGCATTGCGCAACGGCGTCTTGCCACCCACTGCGGGCCACCGCGCGAGCGACCCAGACTGCGTACCCGACTGCGTGCCGAACAGCGGCCGACTTCAACCCATCGAGATCGCGATGAGCAACTCGTTTGCCTTCGGCGGACTCAACGCCGCGCTGATCTTCAAACGCACCTCAAGCCGCAGGCCGTGACCATGACCCACCACCCGCCGGTACCGCCGGCCTTCATCAACGCCATCGGCACTGCCGTGCCCGCGCACGATGTGCATGCGGCTTTCGTGGCCTATGCGCGCACGCTGTTGGCGTCGTCGCGCGAGCAGACCCTGTTCGATCGAATGTCCGAACGCAGTGGCATCGCCCACCGCCATTCGGTGTTGCGACCGGGCCGGCTCGATGCCGGCGAAGTCGATGCCGGCGGTTTCTACCGGCCGGGCGACTTCCCTACGACCGCCGCGCGCATGGCGCTGTACCGCGAACATGCGCTGCCGCTGGCGTTGCGCGCGGTGCATGCGCTGCAGGCGCGTGAATCCGCGCACCCGGCAGACTCGGTCGATGCGCCGGTGCAACCGACGTCATCCCTGCCGGCAAACGAAAGCTTCCGCTCCGGCCCGGCGCCGGATGCCCTGGCCGATATCACGCACTTGGTAGTGGCTTCGTGCACCGGGCTGGTGGCACCCGGGCTCGATGTGCAGCTGATCGACGCGTTGGGGCTCGACGCCCGGGTTCAGCGCACCGTGATCGGCTTCATGGGTTGCGCGGCGGCGGTGCCGGCGCTGCGCGCGGCCGCCCACACGGTGCGTGCGGAGCCCGGCGCAAAGGTGCTGGTGGTCAATGTCGAGTTGTGTTCGCTGCACCTGCGCGAAAGCCGATCGCTGGAAGAACTGCTGTCGTTCCTGCTGTTCGGCGATGCGGCGTCGGCGGCCATCGTCAGCGCGCGACCCGAGGGCGCCGAATTGCTCGACTTCCGCTCGATTCTGCTGCCGCAGAGCCGGCCGTTGATCACTTGGGACATCGGCGACCATGGCTTCGAGATGCAGTTGTCGGGTTTGGTGCCAGGCCGCATCGCCACGGCTTTGACTGCCGACCGACAGCGCGCCGGTGACGGCGGTCTGCTGCGCGGCGCCACCCCATCCGACATCGCGCTGTGGGCCGTGCATGCAGGCGGGCGCACGGTGCTCGACGCGGTCGAGAAGGGGCTGGCCCTGCCGCCGGACGCATTGGCCACATCCCGCGCGGTGCTGGCCGATGTAGGCAACGTCTCTTCGGTGACGGTGATGATGGTGCTGCAACGGATGCTGTCCGATCCGCAGTCGCATGGGCTGGGGCTGGCGATGGCGTTCGGTCCCGGACTGTCGGCTGAGACGCTGCGCTTTCGCATCTCCCGGGAAGCGAAAGGCTGAACGATGCGAAGCCTGGCCCGCCGCAGTCTGGAGCCCGAACTGATGGACGGCGAAGGGCTGCGCGACCCGGCCTTGCACGCTCGCGTGCTGGCCGACCTGGCGCGGGTCAACCGTCTCACGCGCACCCATGCGCCGGTGCTGCATTTTTTGCGGCAGGCCTGGGCCGACCACCCGCCGGACCGTGACTTCACCGTGCTGGATGTCGGCTGCGGCCAGGGCGATCTGCTGCGCGAGATTCACGGGCTGGCACAGCGGCTTCGGCGCCGGGTGCAACTGGTGGGACTGGACCTGCACCCCGACAGCATCGGTGCCGCGATGGCTGCCACCCCCGCGGATCTGCCGATCCGCTACCTGCAGGGCGATGCGCTGCAGCATGTGCCGCATGCGACCGACTACATCGTCAATTCGCAACTCGCACACCACCTGGACGACGCGCAGATCGTGGCGCTGCTGCGCTGGATGCAGGCCCATGCGCAGCTCGGCTGGTGCGTGGCCGATCTGCGCCGCCATTGGCTGCCCTATCTGGGCTTCCGGTGGTTGGCGCGGTTGGCCGGGTGGCATCGCGTGGTGCGGCTCGACGGCACCTTGTCGATCGCGCGCTCGTGCACCCCGGCGGAATGGCGGCGCTTGTTGTTGGAAGCCGGCGTGCAGGGGCACATCTGCCGCCATCTTCCCTTTCGTCTGACGGTGCAGGGCGATCCCATGGCGGTGGCCATCCGATGGACCTGACAGCCGGCGCTGCAAGTACCGCGAGTGGCTCGACAGAGGCGAGCAAGACGCGCCTCGCCGCCCGCTCGACCGAGCCGCTCGTGATCGTCGGTGCCGGGCTCGCAGGCAGCGCCACGGCCCTGCTGCTGGCGCGCGCCGGGCAACCGCCGCCGCTGTTGCTGGAACGCACGCTGCAAACCGAGCCGCGACTGTGCGGAGAATTCGTCAGTGCCGAAGCCGCCTACCTGCTGGCCAGGCTGGGGGTGGACGCGCTGGCGCTCGGCGGGCGACCGACCCGGCGGCTGCGCGTGGCCAGCGGCAAGCGGGTGATCGAGGCCGAGCTTCCTTTCACCGCCATCGGCCTGACCCGCCGCACTCTTGACAGCGCCTTGCAGCAGCAGGCGCAGGCGGCAGGGGTGCGGCTGTTGCGGGGCCAGCGCGTGAGCATTCAGCAGCTCGGCAGCGCCACCGCACCGTTTGTGCTGCAGCTGCCCGACGCGAGGGAGGTCCGCACTCCCACGCTGCTGCTGGCCACCGGCAAGACCGACCTGGCACCGCTGCCGCGCCAGACGGTGCGCGAACCCGAGCCGCTGGTGGGCATGCGACTGCACCTGCAGCTCGCGCCGGCGCAGGCGCGGGCCATCGAAGGCCATGTCGAAGTGCTGCTGACACGCGACGGCTATGCCGGCCTGCAGCCCGTGGAGGGCGGACGCGTCAACCTGTGTCTGCTGATGCAGCGCGACCCATCGAAGCCGCGACCTGCGGACCTGCTGGCCGCGCTGCAGAACGATTGCAGCCTGCTGGCCGAGCGGATGCAGGGCGCACAGGTGATGCCGGAGCCTCCTGAGACCATCTACCGCGTGCCCTACGGCCATCTGCACCGGGTTGTGGCCAGTGACCCTCCCGGCCTGTGGCGCCTGGGCGACCAGGCCGCGGTGATCCCGTCATTTACCGGCGACGGCATGGCGATTGCACTGCACAGCGCCACGCTGGCGGCCCAGATGCTGGCGCGAAACCACACGCCGGGCGACTATCACCGCCAGTTGCGCGCCGACCTGCAGTCGCAGATCCGGCGGGCGCATGGGCTCTACCGATTCGGCCGCCACCCCGCCGGTCAGGCGGTGATGCTGGCGCTGCTGGAGCGTTTTCCGCTGCTGCTGCGCTTCATCGCCGCGATGACACGGGTGTCACCGGCGGCGTTGCGGATGTAGTGGGTGTGGCGCTGGCGGTCAGCCTTGAATTCAGCCGCAAGCCGAAGCGATCACCCGGTGCACCAGGTGCAGCTTGCGCACCGTCGGCCGCGACAGCACGAAGGGATAGAAATCAGCCACACCCATGCTGCGCGAGAGTTCATTGAGCATGCCCGTCAGTTCGGTCCAGGCCTCGATGAACGGCGCGAATGCGCGATGGTCCTGGCGCGCCGGCAGACCAGCCGATCGGTTGGGTTCAGACGCCTGCGGTGGCTGGCGCAACAAGCCAATACTGCCTCTTGCCATGCCGAAGTCCAGCGCCGTATCCAGCGTGTCGAGCATCAGGAAGTAGTGGGCCCAGGTCTCC
>JBDSMV010000464.1:0-19176 GCA_039915715.1 Rubrivivax sp.
GCGGTGAGGGTCTGGGCGAAGGCGGGCGCGCTCGCCAACACCACGGCAGCGCTGGCGCCGGCCAGCAAGGTCTTGATCAGTTTCATGGATGGGTGCTCCTGAAGAGTGCGGCCGGCAATTTGCCAACTTGGTCACGTTTTTCGTCCCCCGATCGACCTTATCGAGCGTTGCCGGTGGCAGCAACCCACGCAAACAGGGGGTACCGCGGGAAAGCCCGACGCCACCCTGGCGCGCTGGCGCGGGAACCACCCGTCGTCAGGGCTGACCGAAGCGCCAGACATAGGCCGCTTCCAGCACCGGCGTCGACAGATCGCCCGTGAACGACCGCATCCCCCCGATGCCGACGCGCCACTGGCTGCCGGCGTCGGGGCTCCACCCGGCCCACAACAGCGCCTGCGCCAGAGCACCGCTGGAGGTATCAACCCCGCCGCCACCCGACGCCCCCAGAAGCGCTTCGACACCGGCCTGCCAGCCCCGCAGCGGCACTGCACTCGTCAGCCCCACACCGACCAGGCCGATGCCATAGGCTCCGGCGCCGCCGGCGAAAGCGGTGTGGGCCTGCGCGCTGAGATACAGGTTGGGCGACACGTAGCGATTGACCTTCAGGCCCAGCGTGCCCAGCGAGCGGCTCGACCCGTCGACCCGCTGCACATCGCTGTGGTGCTGCAGGGCGACTGCCCACTCGGTAAGTTTCACCTCCCGCTCGGTGGTCGTTCCCCTGACGCCGCCATCGGGTGCGCCGCGCGGCGTTATCTCGACCGCCAGCCACCACTGCGCGGTCGGTGCGCGCAGCCTGCTGTCGAGCGCCTTCAGCACGCCCACTTCGACGCCGGTCGACAACAGCGACGTCGCCTGCCACGACAGACCCAGCGACGCCTTCGCGATCGGTCCGCCGCCCGTGGGCACGCCGCCGCCGCCGCCGAGTCCCACTGCGGCGCGCACGCCGACGCGCAACGACGGTGCCTGGCGCGGCAGCGGCGCCACATCCCACCCGCCACTGCCGAGAATCTCCATGTAGCCGGCTGCGCCACCCGACGCGGCTGCCGCCAGTTCCAGACCCCAGAGGGCGCCGGCATCGAAGCCGTTGGCGGCACCCGTGCCCGAACCGAAGCGCCGTTCCAGCCGGGTCCCGATCAAACCGATGCGGCGAGCGGGCTGGTCGCGAAATCGCAGGTCGTAGGCGCCGACGGTGCCGACAACGCAGTCGAAGCCCACGCCGGACCGCCAGCCGGCGCTGGCAGCCTGCCCGATGTCTGCAGCGTCGGCATGCAGGAAGCGACCGTCCCAGGCCACCACCAGGCCAAACTGGTTGCTGTCGATGTCGCCGCTGGGGAACCGCAGCTTCGACACCGAAAGCCCGGCCTGCCAGCCACCGAAGTCCTGCATCAGCGTCAGCGCCGGGCGCAGCATCAGGCCACCGCCGACTGGCGCCGCGGCGCCGCCGCCGCCTCCCGCAAACAGTCCGGCTGCCAATTGGGTGCGACCGAAGACGAAACGCCGCTGCAGCTCGACCCCGCCCACGAACAAACCGCCGCGCTCGCCGCTGGCCGCGCCATAGGCTGCCGGCCCCACCCACCAGCCGGGCGCGGCCTGCAGCAGCAGCGTGCCGCCGACCAGACCCATCCTCTCGCCGTGGGGCAGATCGATGGTCTCGAAACCGAGCCGCAGCGACATCGGGACCTCGGTGGGCTGCACCTTCAGTTGCGCCTGCGCCGGAGCCGCAAAGGCCAGCGCGGCACCCAGCGCGACGATCAGCGCGGTGCCGGTGGAGATCCAGATCGTTGCCGGCTTCACGGGCATCGTCGTCGGCAGCTGCGGATCCGCCTACTTGGTGCCAAAGATGCGGTCACCGGCATCACCCAGGCCGGGCACGATGTAGCCGTGCTCGTTCAGCTGCCGGTCGATGGCCGCGGTGTAGACCGGCACGTCGGGGTGATGGCCGTGAAAGTTCTGCAGGCCTTCAGGCGCCGCCAGCAGGCTCACGAAGCGGATCGAGCGCGGCATCGATTCCTTGAGCCGGTCGACCGCGGCCACTGCCGAGTTGCCGGTGGCGAGCATCGGGTCCAGCACGATCGCATCGCGCTCATGCATGTCCTGCGGCATCTTGTAGTAGTACTCCACCGCCACCAACGTCTTCGGGTCGCGGTACAGGCCCACATGGCCGACGCGCGCGCCCGGCACCACTTCCAGCATGCCGTCCAGAAAACCGCTGCCGGCGCGCATGATGACCACGAAGACGGTCTTCTTGCCGTCGATCACCCGTGACTGCATCGTCTCCATCGGGGTCTGAATCTCGATCATCTGGGTCGGCATCTCGCGCGTGACCTCGTAGGCCATCAGCATGCTGATCTCGTGCAGCAGGCGGCGGAAGTTGCTGGTGCTGCGGCCGACCTCGCGCATCAAGGTCAGCTTGTGCTGCACCAGCGGGTGGTCGATGAGGTGGACGGTGGATGGAGGGGTCATGGCGGGTGCGGGCAGAGGTGGTTGGGTCCGTGGGCACCGCCGGACGCTTGCGGACATTTGCCGATACTCGCAGATCGAATCAAGCGCCGGGCGCCGGCCGGCGCGTTGCCAGGGGAGAAGTGGTGAAGATCAATGCTTTGGGAAGCCCGGAGATCGAACGCATCTGTCGCAAGCACGGTATCCGTCGCTTGTCGTTGTTCGGTTCTCGATTGAAGGGCCAGGAGCGCCCCGACAGCGATCTTGACCTCCTGGTCGAGTTCGAGCCTGACCGAACGCCCGGCTTGCTGGGCATCAGCGCGATGGAAATCGAGTTCGGGCACGCGCTGCGCCATAAGGTCGATCTGCGCACTGCACAGGACCTGAGTCCGTACTTTCGCGATGAGGTGGTGCGTGTAGCCCAACTGACCTACACCGCCTGACGACCGCGTCCGGCTCGTTCACATCGGCAGAAGCCGCAGAAACCACGTGCGGTTTCATATCGGGCCGTGTGCGCCAGGACCTGGACAACGACCGAATGCTGCTCTTCGCTTTGGTGCGTGCAATCGAGATCGTCGGCGAAGCGGCGAAGAAAGTTTCAGTGCCAATGCGCGCGGCAGTGCCGGGGTTGCATTGGGATGCCATCGTCGGCATGCGAAACCAGATCGTCCACGCGTACTTGCGCATCGACAACGACATCGTGTGGAAGACGGCAACGGTGGAATTGCCGCCATTGTTGGCGATGCTGCGACAGACGCTGGCGGGCAGCTGATCGATCGACTGCGGAAGGGGCGGCTGTGAAGTGCGGCTGCTCCTAGAACACCGTCCCATCACTGTCGATCCGCAGTGGCGGCACGCCATCGGCGCGCTTTTCGGCAGCGATCTCGCGGCCTGCGGCCCAGGTTCCGCCTTCGAGGATGCAGGCCAGCGGCAGTTGTTCGGGACTGCGGTCGAGCCGTTCACGCACCAGCACAGCCAACTCGTCCAGCAGCGCGACCGTCAGTGCACGCCACTCGACGATGGCATCGTCCTGCGGCTTCCAGGTGCGTTCCAGCATGCGCGGGTTGCGCGGCACGATCACGCCGGCGTCGATCAGCAAGCCGCCGTTGCGGTATTCGGCCAACCCCGTCAGCGCATCGAGCCCGGTGACTTCGATGCCGGCCCACTGCAGCGGCTCCAGCAACGAAAAGGTCAGCCACTGGCTGAGCTTGTGAAACGGCACCCAGCCGGCGGTGGTGGCGTCGCGTTCGCGGCCCACCACGGCTGCGGCGGCCTTGCCGATGCCGTCGCCGGCCCACAGGTGCGGCCAGACATCGCCGGCCAGCAGGCTCTGCACGCGGCTGCCGCTGGTCCAGATCGGGCCCAGCAGGCGCAGCACCTGGTCCAGCAGTTCGGTGGCGGTGACGCTGCTGCGGGTGCCACCGGCGGTGACGCGGTCGAACAGAAGGCCGGGCCTGGCCGGCAGGTCGGTGCCGGCTGCGGCGTCCTTCAATGCCGCGCCGAGCCGTTGCAGCAGGCCGACGCGGCCCTCCAGTCCCACCAGCGGATTGGCAGCGCTGGCCTGGAACAGTGGGCGCAGCGTCGCCAGGTCGACGCGTTCCAGCGCCGCGGCATCGGCGCGCAGCGGCGCCCCGCTGTCGTCCGAGAAGGCGCCTTGCATGAAGGCGTTGAAGCAGGCCACGCCCAGGCCTTCGGATCGCCTGAACGTGCGGCCTTCGGGGCTCGCTTCGGCGCTGCCTGGTTCGCGGTGCGTGCCGTCGATGTAGTGCCAGCCGCCACCGGCGCCGGCGTCCAGCAACACCGCGACCACCGTCAGGTCGATGCGCACGCGCGCCGCCTCGGCGGGCTCGCAGCCCGCCAGCCGCGCATCGAGCAACGCCTTGCGGTCGATGCCGCCGGCCTCGAAATGGCGCCAGCGGCTGTGGTACGGGATCTGCAGGTCGGGAAATCGTTCACGCGTCAGCCGGGCGACGCGGTCGGCGGTGGCCGGCAATTGGCTTCTGACCACGGTGAAGTGGCCGCTGACGTTGTTCTCGACCGCGGCCAGGATGGCGCCGCAGCGCGCGCGAATGGTGCCTGGGTCGAACAGCGGCGCCAGCGGGTGGCGCGAGACAAAGGCGGGCAGGGGCGGTGTGGAGGTCAAGGCAGCTTTCAAGGAATCGTTCAGGTGTGTGAGCAGGAGTGTGATCGGGGGCTCAATCCAGCGCCCGACCCTGCACCAGCGCCAACTCGGCCGCGGTCGACACATGGCCGTCGGTGAAATAACCAGCGGCGATCTTGGCTTCGATCTCCACATGGGCGTCGGCGGGCACCAGCGCATCGGGGATCTTGACGCGTTCACCGACCGTGATGCCGCTGTCGGTGATGGCGTCGAACTTGTCGTTGCTCATGCTGACGAGGCGGTGGATGCGCTGGATGCCGAGCCAGTGCAGCACATCGGGCATCAGCTCCTGGAAGCGCATGTCCTGCACCCCGGCCACGCATTCGGTGCGCAAAAAGTAAGTGTCGGCGCGGTCGCCGCCCAACTGCCGCTTGCGGGCGTTGTAGACCAGGAACTTGGTGACTTCGCCCAGGGCGCGGCCTTCCTTGCGGCTGTAGGCGATCAACCCCACACCGCCCTCCTGGGCGCCGCGGATGCATTCTTCGATCGCATGCGTCAGGTACGGCCTGCAGGTGCAGATGTCGGAGCCGAACACATCCGAGCCGTTGCATTCGTCGTGAACCCGTGCAGTCAGCGTCACGCGGGGGTCGGCCAGGTCTTGCAGGTTGCCGAACACATACAACGTCTGCCCACCCACCGGCGGCAGGAACACTTCGAGGTCGCTGCGCGTGACCAGTTCGGGGAACATGCCGCCGGTTTCCTCGAACAGCGCGCGCCGCAACTCACCTTCGGACACCTTGAAGCGCGCCGCCACGCCGGGCAGCCACCACACCGGCTCCAACGCGACCTTGGTCACCAGAGCCGAGCCGTCTTCTTTGAGGATGCGGCCATCGACCGCCAGACGCTGGAACGCGATCGCCTGCCGCACCTCAGGCAGGTGGATGTGCGCTTGCGTGACCGCGATCGTCGGACGGATGTCGACGCCGGCTGCCAGATGCTCGGCAAACACGGTCTGCACACTGGCGCCGAACGGGTCGATCGAAACGATCTTCTGCGCGTCGGCCCACTGCGGATGCGGGCCCACCGGGTGCGTGGGCGAGGTGTCGGTGAGATCGGCGCGGTGGCCGCGCGGCAGGTTGCCCGCTGCCACCGCCAGCGCCCGGTAGACGCCGTAGCTGCCGCTGTGGCTGCCGATCACGTTGCGTTGCGAGCGGTTGGCGGTGCTGCCCACCACCGGGCCGCGCAGCAGCGGGTCGGCGGCGCCCCAGAGCAGCGGCAACGCGCCGATGGTGCCCTGGCCGGGGTGCGAGGTCAGGCGGATGTGGCTGCGCTTCAGGTCGGTGGTGGGCATGGGGCGGGGTCGTCGCGCGAAAGCGAAGCAGGCAAGTGCCGGGGGTCGCCGAAGATACGCGATCGAGAGGCGCTTGGGTGCAGTCAGTCGAATCCGCGCACCGGCATCTGCGTGCTGCGTTGGAGCCAATTGGTGGCGGCATAGCCAGCGCGGCCGTCGGTGGCATGCAGCGTGTAAGCCAGGCGCGAGCGGTCGGAACGGTTCGGCGCGCTGCAGTGCGGCAGCAGGCCGTGGAAGACCACCAGCGTGCCGGCGGCCACCGGCAACGCGCGGGCATCGGCCAGGGACGGCCACGGCGTGGCGTCCAGCGGCTGCATGCACAGGCGACCTTGGTCGTTCACATAGCGCTCGCGCAACACGCCGGCGGCGCCGCGGTGCGCGCCGGGCTGCACCCACAGGCAGCCGTTGTCGAGGGTGGCGTCTTCGAGCGCGAACCAGAAGGTGGTGACCGGCAAGACGGCCGATGCCGCACGACCGTCGCCAGCGCAGTCGGGCGGTTCGGTGTGGAAGAAGCTCGCGTCCTGGTGCCAGCCGACCTCGCCGCCGATGCGGGGCTGCTTGAAGATCAGCTGCGACTGCCAGACCTGCGGACAGGCGAGGCCGATGGCCGAAGCCACCCGGGCCAGCTCAGGACCATGCGAGAACGGCTCGAACACCGGGTCCAGCTCGTGCAGGGCATGGCCGATCTTGTTGACGGCGCGCGCCTTCGGCACCTGCAGCCGGCCCTGCGCATCGACCGCGTCTTCTTCCAGAAAGCCATGCACGGCTTCGGCCGACGCCAGCAACGCCGCATCGGCCACGCGGCTGCGGTCGCGGGTCGAGAACATGCTGGTCGATGCATCGGGTTCGAAGTCGTCGACGATCTGTGCGGCGCGCTGGCGCAGCGCAGCCAAGGTGTGCGGAGCAATGAAGCCGTTCAGGACCGCATAGCCATCGTCGGTCCATGAACGCAGGGCAGCGAGGTCGAATGCCGTGGACATCGGGAGTGGGGCGTCGGTGCGGTCGTGGTTGCGGGTGTTGTGTGCCCGCGTCGCAGGACGCGCCAAAGCGGCCGCAATCAGGGAATCATGCGCGATTCACCGCATCATGGCATGGGGATTGCATGCCGTGCCGCCATTGCTGGCAGCGCCGGACCCACTCCCCACCACCCGTTTCAGGAGCCTGCATGAAGTCGACCCTTGCCCGTCCCCGCCGCATCGCCACCGTGCCGGCCGCGCCCCATGGCGGCACCGCCACTGCCACAGCAACGGTCACAACTGTCGCCGCGGCGGTACTGGTTCTGCTGTCGGCTGGCGCATCGGCCCAGACGGCATCGGGCACCGGCAGCGGCACCGGCACCCCGCAGTTGCAAACCATCACCGTCACGGCCGAGCGTCGACTGGAGAACATCCGGGATGTGCCCAGCTCGGTCAGCGCGCTGCAGGGTGAAACGCTCGAGGTGCTGAATTCGGGCGGCCTCGACGTGCGGCAGTTGGCAGGCCGCGTGCCCAGCCTGAACATCGAATCGTCGTTCGGCCGCGCCTTTCCGCGCTTCTACATCCGCGGCATCGGCAACACCGACTTCGACTTGAACGCTTCTCAGCCGGTGGGTCTGGTGGTTGACGACGTGGTGCAGGAGAACCCGATCCTGAAGGGGTTCCCGCTCTTCGACATCGAGCGCATCGAGGTGTTGAACGGCCCGCAGGGCACCCTCTTCGGTCGCAATTCGCCTGCAGGTGTGGTCAAGTTCGAATCGGTCAAGCCCGGCCAGCGCTTCGAAGGCTATGGCAGCCTGTCCTATGGCCGCTTCAACGCGCTCAACGCCGAAGGTGCGGTCAACCTGCCGGCATCCGAGATGCTGTCGTTCCGGATCGCTGCGCAGTCGCAGAACCGTGACGACTGGATCCACAACACCAACCCGGCCGGCCCGACGCAGGACCTGGACGGCTACCACGACAACGCCGTTCGCGTGCAGGCGCTGCTGACGCCCAACACCGACCTGAGCGTGCTGTTCAATGTTCACTATCGCAAGCTCGAAGGCTCGGCGCGGGTGTTCCGCGCCAACATCATCAGAGCCGGCAGCAACGATCTGGTGGACGGCTTCGACCAGCGAAAGGTCTCGCAGGACGGCGTCAATGCCCAGGACCTGACGAGCCAGGGCGGCAGCATCCGGCTGCGCTATGCGTTTGCCGGCATGGCACTGAACTCGATCACCGGCTACGAGACGGTCGAATCGTTCAGCCGCGGCGACATCGACGGCGGCTTCGGCGCTGTGTTCCTCGGCCCTGGCAACTTCGGCCCCGGCTTCATCCCGTTCGATGCCGAATCGGGTGACGGTCTGCCCAAGCACAAGCAATTCACGCAAGAGTTGCGGTTGGAAAGCACCACCGCCGGCCCGTGGCAATGGCTCGCCGGGCTGTACTACTTCGACGAGCAACTCAACATCGACAGCGTCAACTACAGCAGCCTGGGCGGCAACGCCCGCAATGGCTTTGCGACGCAGGACCAGGACAACAAAGCCTATGCGGTGTTCGGCAGCATCAACTATGCCGTCACGTCAGCGCTGAAGCTGCGCGGCGGCCTGCGCTACACCAAGGACAAGAAGGACTATGTGGCCGACCGCGTCCAGGCGCCACCGTTCTCCAGCACCTTCATCGGCCGCCGCACCACCGAAACCGACGCCACCAACACCAGCGGCGATCTCAGCGCCAGCGTTGCGCTGGACGCCAACAGCAATGTCTACGCCCGCGTGGCGACCGGGTTCCGGGCGCCGTCGATTCAGGGCCGGCTGCTGTTCGGCGACCAGCTCTCGGTCGCCAGGTCCGAGAAGGTGACCTCGGTCGAAGCCGGCTACAAGGCCGACCTGTTGAACAAGCGCGCCCGCATCGCGGCCAGCGTGTTCGGCTACGAGATCAAGGACCAGCAATTGACGGTGGTGGGTGGCGACACCAACTTCAACACCCTCATCAACGTACCGAAGACACGCGGCTTCGGGCTCGAATTCAATGGCCAGTTGCTTGCGACCGAGCGCCTGCTGCTGGCCTTCGGCGGCAGCTACAACCACACCGAAGTTCGCGCACCCGGTCAGTATGTGGCCGTCTGCGGTGGTGGCTGCACCGTCACCGACCCCACCATCACTCGCAACGGCAGCACGCTGGCACTGATCGACGGCAACCCGCTGCCGCAGGCACCTCAGGTGATCCTGAACGGCTCGGCGCGCTACACCGTGGCTTTGGCGGGCGGCGATTTCTATGTGCTGACCGACTGGGCCTACCGCAGCAAGATCAACTTCTTCCTCTACGAAAGCGTCGAGTTCACCGGCAAGCCCCTGCTGGAAGGCGGCCTTCGCGCCGGCTACATCTTCGGCAATGGCAAATACGAAGCGGCAGCCTTCGTGCGCAACCTGACCGACACGGTGCGGGTGGTGGGGGGAATCGATTTCAACAACCTCACCGGCTTCACGAACGAGCCGCGGCAGTACGGCGTGAGCTTCAAGGCGTCGTTCTGATTTGAAGGTTTCTCGGCGCCTTGCGTTGGCGGTGGCCTTGGTCACAGCGTCCCCCGCCGTCGTTGCCGAGCCCGCCGTTGTCTTCGAGCTCGGCGGCAAGAACGACAAGTCGTTCGGGCAGTCGGCGGCCGAGGGTGCCGAGCGTTGGAAACGCGAGACGGGCAAGCTCTATCTGGAGTTCGAAATCCAGAACGCCGCCCAGCGCGAACAGGCGATCCGCCGCTTCGCCGAGCGGGGTGCGAATCCGGTGGTGGGCGTCGGCTTTCCGCAGGCGTCGGCGATCGAAAAGGTGGCACGCGACTTTCCGAAGACCTCGTTCGCGATCGTGGACATGGTGGTGCCGCTGCCCAACGTACAGAGTTTCGTCTACCGCGAACACGAAGGCGCTTTCCTGGCTGGTCTGCTGGCGGTGCTGGCCAGCAAGACCGGCACGATCGGATTCGTCGGTGGGCAAGACATCCCGCTGGTGCGCAAGGTGCTGTGCGGCTACGAGCAGGGCGCCCACCATGCCGACCCGAAGGCGCGGGTGGTGTCGGCGATGACCGGCAGCACCAATGCGGCCTGGACCGACCCTGTGCGCGGCGCCGAGTTGGCACGCGCGCAAGCCGCGCAGGGTGCCGATGTGATCTTCGCGGCCGCTGGCAGCACCGGGCTCGGGGTGTTGCAGGCCGCCGCCGACCTCAAGATCCTGGGCATCGGGGTCGACAGCAACCAGAACGGCTTGCATCCGGGTCAGATGCTGACGTCGATGCTCAAGCGCACCGACGTGGCGGTTTTCAGCGCGTTCGGCGGCGTCAGGCCGGGGGTGACTGAGCTGGGGTTGAAAGAAGACGGGCTGGCGCTGGCCTTCGACGAACACAACGCAGCGCTGGTGACGAAGGCGATGCGGGCCCGGGTCGACGCGGCGCGGGCCGACATCGTGGCTGGCCGCATCACCGTTGTCGACTGGACAGTGGCCAAACGTTGCCTTTGACCCTCCATTGACGGAGCCCGGCCGGCTGCTTGCCCGTCAGCTTGCGCATTCGCCCTCTGTGCCGCTGCGACTGCAGGCCGCTGACGGCTATGCGCTGGCGGCCACGCACTTCCCGGCCGCCGGGCCGCATTGGATCGTGGTCGGTTCGGCCACCGCCGTGCCGCGCGGCTTCTACCGTCGCTTTGCCGAATTCGCGCAGGGGCGGGGTGTCCATGTGCTGACGCTCGACTACCGCGGCATCGGCGGCTCCGCGCCGAAGTCGCTGCGCGGCTTTTCGCCCGACCTGCTGGACTGGGCGCGGCAGGACCTGGCTGCCGCCGTAGACCATGCATCGGCACGCGGCCCCACCTGGCTGGTCGGACACAGCTACGGCGGCCACGCGATCGGCCTGCTGCCCCGACCCGAGTTGCTGCGGGGTGCCTACGCCTGTGCCAGCGGTGCCGGCTGGCATGGCTACATGCCCTGGCGAGAGCGGATCAAGGTCTGGCTGCTGTGGCATGCGGTGGGGCCGCTCGCGGTTCCGGTGCTGGGCTACCAGCCGCTGAAGGCCATGGGCATCGGCGAGAACCTGCCGGCCAGCGTCTACCGGCAATGGAAGCGATGGTGCAACCTGCCGCACTACTTCTTCGACGACCCTCAAGCGGCGGCGGTGACAGCGGGTTTCGACCGCGTGCGGTTGCCGATCGCCGCCGCCAACGCGCTCGATGACGATTGGGCGCTGCCGGTGTCGCGCGATGCCTTCTTCAAGGGCTACCGCAACGCACCGGTCGATCGCATCGACCTCGACCCGGGCGCGCTCGGACTTCCCGCCATCGGGCACATGGGCTACTTCCGCGAGCCGGTCGGCCGCGTGCTGTGGCCGCTGATGTTCGAGTGGCTGCGCACCAAGGGAATGAACCTGGACTGAAGGCCCGGGAGCGTGCGCGACGGAAGGGAAGTGCCTGACCACGATCGAGTTGCGACGAACGTTGATCGAGCATGAGCTGCCGCGCTGACCCGGCCATGATGGTCAAGGTGCCCGCGCTCGATGCGACCGTGTGCTGAGTCGGTTTCACGCGCTTGTCATCGAGGCGCTGCACCATGAACCGTCTGGCCGTGTGCTCCACCGGTTGTTCGCGCCCGCAGCTTGCGCACAGACAAACACGAAATCAAACCACACCCGATCGCTTCCATGCCTCGCCTGCTCTGCGCACCGTTGTTCGCCACGGCCATGGTCATCGCGTTATCTGGTTTTGCAGCGGCCGCGCCTGGCACCGCGGACCCCCGCTGCAGGGTCGATGCGCCCAGCTGGGAGTCGAAGCGCGTTCGCTGTCATCTGCCACCCGGCCTTCCAGGTCAGCATCACCGCTTCACAGCGCGTTTCTCGGGAAGCCACGACGACACGATGTTGTCGCTGGCGGCGAGCTTGAACTCGGTCGTCTTGACGTGTGCCGAGGGCAGCAAGACGAAGTCGCGGTTCGAGGACAGCGAAGTCACTTTGAGCTGCAGCTTTGTGGTCGAAGGCGGCGCTGCGGTGGATTTCGAAGCGTTGCTTCAGGTGTCGCACGCCGACTTCGACGGCTTCACGCTCGCACCGCCCTGACCGGAAACCCGGGCCGACACGGCGGTCAGCTTCCGATCGCGATGACGCGCGTGAGCGACCAATAGGCTGCCAGTGAGCCGATCGCATACAGGGTCGGTACCCGCGCCGATCGAGCCCAATCCTCACGGGCCCGGCGCAACGTGTACACCACCAGGGCGGCAGAACCAACTGCCATCAGCTGACCCATTTCGACCCCCAGGTTGAAGCCGAGCAGAGCGGTGGCCAGATGCTGCTGCGGCAAACCGATGGCCGTCAGCGCGCCGGCAAAGCCGAGTCCGTGAACCAAGCCGAAGCCGAAAGCCAGCAGCGCCGGCCAGCGCCGGGCGAGCGTCGGACGCCGGTGCAGAGATTCGGCCGCCACCAGCACGATCGACAGCGCGATGCAGGCTTCCACCGGTGGCGAACGCAGCGTCAGCCAGCCCAGCGCCGCGCTCACGAGCGTCATGCTGTGAGCGAGCGTGAACGCTGTGATGGTCCAGAACAGCTGGCGCCTGAAGCCCACCAGGAACAGCAAGCCGGCGACGAACAACAGATGGTCGATGCCCGAGAGAATGTGCTCGATGCCCAGCACCAGGTAGGCTGAGCCGATGGCCGCCATGCCGCGCGGATCGTCGGCCGCGCCATAGAGTTGCACGCTCGGTTGACTCGGCGTCAGGGTGTAGACGCGGGTCTGGCCGTCGAGCCACGCGATCTTGACGAGTGCCGCCGAGTAGGCCTTGCCGATGCCCGTCATCGCCAGGCTGCCGTGCAACCCACCGGGACCACAGCGCAAGGTGTTCTGGTCGGCGGAGCACCCTTCGGGCCACATCGGCTGCAGGTCCTTACCCGGCGCGAGTTCGTTGGTGGCCGTCCAGAGCCACAGGAACTGGCCGGGGGCCGTTTCCCGCACCTGCATTTCGGCCAGTGTCATCTCATGCGCGTGGGCGGCTCCCAGCATCAGCGCCATCACGAGCCCGAGCCACAGGCGGGACAGCCTGCTCATGGCGTCTTCGCAAGCGTGCTGTCGCCTGCTTCGCCGGTGACGACGTTGTACTTGCCGGCCATCGCCCTCACCGCCGCAGTCCGCTGCCCGGCCAGCGTGAAGTCGGTCCAGTCTTGCAGCACCACATTGCCCAAGGCAGCGAACACCGCCGGTTTCGGCGCCGACAGGGCATCGAGTCGCACCGCGCGCCAGCCGCCGCTGCTGGGCAGCGCGCGCCATTCGCCCGGTGCTGCGGCTGCTAGCAGCGCGGCAAAGTCGGGGCCATAGCTCTGCGCCAAGTTCAGTTGTGGACGGCTCTTGAAGACGCGCAAGCCCGCCTTGGCGTCGCCGGCGTCGTCGGTGTTGAGCGCGGCGGCAAAGCTGCGCACCGCCAACTCGCTGGTGTCGCCATGCAACACCGCTTCACGAAAGTCGAAGCGGGCCGGCTCCTCGTACTTGGCGCGTCGGCTCTCGAACCAGGCGCGCAGTTGGGCGTCGTCGACAGGCGGCAATTTGACGCTGGCGTCGATCACGCTCAGCGCTTTGAAGATGACGCGGTCGCGGATGGCGGCGTCGCCGCGGTCGACCTGCATCGCAAGGCCTTCGCGGTACAGCACTTCGTTGTCGATCCAACGCTGTCGCAGGGCTTCGAGTTCGGCCGCGTCGGGGTTGCGCTGGCTGGCCAGTTTGAACAGCTGCCGAATCTCGCCGGTGACCTCGGCGCCGACCACGATCGTCTTCGAGTCGTCCTCGCGTGACACCAGAAAGTGGTCGACGGCAAACAGCAGCGCCCCGATCACCAGAAAGTGCAGCAGCGGCTCGCGCAACCACGCGGGATACGAGCCGTCACCAGGGCGGCGTCGCGTCGCGTCTTCGTCTGCACCGGTGCCTTGCGACAGCGTGGAATGCGGCGGTGGAAGTAGGGTAGTCATCGGTTGAGCCTTGCCAAAAAAAAACGCACCGCGCGAGATCGCGCGGGGCCCAAGGTGGCCGCCCGGCCGCCACCGTTCCGAGAAGAACAGGCTCGTCGAGCTACTTGACCCCGGCAACCGCCGTGGAGCCGGCCACTTCGACATAAATCGGGTTGCTGTAGAACCACAGGTCGGCCCAGGCAGCCACGTCGAAGCTCACGTACTTCTGGCCGTTGACCGTGCCCAAGTGCGACGGGCAGCCGTCGAACTGCGTGGTTCCGGCCACATTGCAGGGAATCCGCAGGTTGGCGAGCGTGCTGGAATTGGTATGGATGTCGGACAGCGGGTTGCCGTTGGCGTCGGTCTCGAAGGGCACGCTCTGCGGCAGATTGGTGCCACGCAGCCGCAGGTACTGCGAAGCCACCACGGCTGGCAGGCGGAAGCTCATCTTCAGCAGGTCGTTACCGGCACTCGTCCAACCGCTTGCCTGGCCGCCGGTGAAGGTCTTGATGAGAGCCGCCGTGGTGTTCTTGGCCGCTGTCGGCACCGTTGCCAGGCTGGGGTTTTGCAGCCAGGTGTTGGGCCACTGCCCGGCGTAGTCTGGTGCGCCTGGCGTCTTGTAGCCGCTGACCATGCCGCGGATCACGTCGATGTGGTCCAGCACCGGCTGGTCCAATGCCTGTGTGATGCCGACCTGGCTGAGCGAGGGATTGGTGAAGCTGTAGGGTGAGTTGTTGCGGCCCGACGGGTCACGCACCACGATCGCCACGACGATCTCGGCGCCCGGGCGCACCACCAGCTTCTCGCCCATGGTCGCGCAGCCGGCAACGTCGATGTCGGTGTCGTTGCGTGCCGCGTTCAGCGCCAGCGCTTCGACGGCGGCGTTGCTGCGCGCGGCCGGCCCCTTGTACGACGCACAGGCGATGAAGGCCAGGCGGTCGATCAACTGCCCGCTGGCGGCAAAGTTGTTGCCGGTGCGCAGACCGTCGACGATGCCTTGCGGCTTGATCGCGCCGCCGCCGTTGCGCACCAGGGTGTAGTTGCGCTGGTATTCGCCGGGCTGGAAATCTTGCGTGGTGCGGCGGTCGTCGGCGCCGAACTGGCCCCGGTTGTGCCAGTCGGAGCTGGCGAAGAACCAGTAGTTGCGGCCTTCACCCAGCAGCGCGTCCCAGACGCCGCCGATCTGCGCGCCGTAGACGCCGGTGCCGCCGTAGGTGGTGCCCCCGACCGAGTCGATCTGCACGCCGCCGATGTTGTTGCGGCCGGGCGAGTATTCACCGCGGTTGTTCGAAGCGCCGTGGCCCGGCTGGGTTTCGAAGCCGAATGCGATGCGCGGACCGGCGTTGTTGAAGTTGCGAAGGTGCTCGATGTTGAAGCCGTTGTTGCCGTCCGGGTTGAACGGACCGGCCCGTTCCAGGTGCGCCGGCACGTAATAGCTGCCGTCGGGGTGGTAGGCCGCCATCCACTTGTCGGCCTCCACCGTGTTCTGGTGGCCGCGCACGCCGGTGCCGGCGCCGCCGGCGGGAACAAGTTTGGCCGCCAGTGCCGACCAGCTCGGGTCGGCGCTGCTGTTGCTGCCGGGCACCGAGCATTCCCAATCCTGGCCACCGCCGCGGCTGTTGTCGGTGTCGCCGCGGTCAAAACAGTAGCTCCACTTCGACAGTGCGGTGGCATTGCCGACCGCCGCATAGGCATTCGGTTGGGCCTTGCGGCTGCGGGCTTCGGCACGGCTGTCCGCCGCCTTCGAAAGTTCCGGCAGTTGGCCGGTGATGACCGTCATCGAGGTGTGCTCGTGCCCCGCCACGACCGACTCCATGCCCATGAAGAGCGGCACACCTTTCAGGTTGGTCAGGTACTCGGTGACGGGATAAGAGAACTCCTGGATCGACTGCCAGCGCCACATGCGCGGGTCGGCCTGGGTCGCGAGCGGCGTGGTGTTGGTGCCGCCGACATTGCCTTTGACCGCACCAGCCCCGATGCTCTGCGCCCAGGTCGTGTTCGGCCCCTGGCCGGCAACGAAGGGATAGGCCGGCGTCGACAGCGACTCGTCTTCGACCAGCGTGCAGTTGCGGTTGCCGTTGCCACCGTGGCCGGCCTGGACGAACCAATCCAGACCCCAGCCCTCGGTCGTGTCGGTGGACTTTTTGATCAGCTTTTGCACCGAAATCGAACCGTCGGAGCAGGTGGTGTGGTTGTGAAAGTCACCGGCGGCGTAGCGACCGGGGGTCTTGCCGGCGGCGGTGGCGACCGCAGGGGCCAACAGCGAGGCGGCGCTGATGGACGCCACGGCGGCAAGTGCCAGGGGTGACAGGTTGAAGCGGGATTTGATCATCGGAAGGCTCCTCGAGGTGGATGTGTGGCGGGCGTTTCAGGCGCTGCAGTCGGCGTCCGGGGGCGGGGCTCGATGCGAAGAACGCTAGAGGCCGCGGATGACAGGTTGAAGACAACCGGGTCCGGCGGCAGGGCGTCCCCGCAGTCGCGGGGATGCGTTGTTGCACAGGCCGCAGCTGTCACGAGCCTGTCTTGATGCGCTGCATAGACTGCCTCGCATCCCCCCCAAGAAGCCTTTAGGAACCTCAATGAAGCTCAAGCGCTCCCTCTCCCGCTCCGGTTCGTTGGCAGCGATCGGCATCGCGACCGCATTGGTCGTCGCAGCCCCCGCATTCGCCCAATCGGCCATCACCATCGACTTCGAGAACACGCCCGGCTATTTCCACGCCATCGCCGACTTCTACAACGGCGGTACCGACAGTCTGGGCCGCAGCGGCGTCAACTACGGGGTTTCGTTCAGCAGCGCCGCGGCCGGTCTGTCGAACGACGCACTCGGCCCGTACTACGCCGGCGCACCATCGGCTGCCACGGTGCTGGTGGCTTTCGACAGCAGTGCAGTGATGAACGTCGCTGCCGGTTTCGTCGACCGCCTGAGCTTCTATTACGCGTCCGACGCCAGCACGCTCGACGCCGTCACCGTCTGGTCGGGGCCCGACGCCACCGGCACCTTGCTGGCCAGCGCCAGCTTGTTCGGCAACGCCGGCCTCGGTTGCAGCGGTCCCGCTTACTGCCGCTTCGACCTGACGAGCGTGATGTTCGCCGGCACCGCCCGGTCGGTCAGCTTCGGCGGCAATGCCGGCAATGTGCTGTACGACAACGTCAGCATCACGACGGTGCCGGAGCCTGCAACCTTCGCCTTGTTTGCTTCCGGCTTGCTGGCCGTGGGCATGCTCAAGCGTCGCCGCCACGGATGACCCGTGAGACCGCCGTGACCGACGAGGTCATCGGCTTGTTCCCGACGCCGCTGCTGCGCGCGCGCGGCGCGTTACCGTCATCGCTGGTGCAGGCGTTGGTGGCGCACTTCAGCGAGCACGGTGTGCAAGAGAACAACGCGTCGCAGAGCCTGTCGCACACGAAGGTTCTGCGGCCTCAGGACTCCGCCTTGTTCGTCGAAGCGGCGACGCTGATCACGCCGAAGCTGATCGACTTCGGCGCTTTGTTGTTCGGCGAACGCATGGGCTGGTCGATCAAGGAGATGTGGGTCAACTTTCTGGACGCCGGTGGGCGCCAGGCCATGCACAACCACGCCAACAGTTTTGCCTCGGGCATCGTCTATCTGACGTCGACCCATTCCGAGGCACAAACGGTGTTCATGAAATCGCCGGGCGGCACCGATTTCGCGTTCCGCAACGACCACGCGAAAACCGAGAGCGGACCCTACAACGCCGACAAATGGATCAGCCCGGCTCCGGAACCCGGCGACCTGCTGCTGTTCCCGAGCTACCTGATGCACGCGGTGCCGCCGAACCCAGCCGGGCGTCGAATCAGCCTGGCCTTCAACGCGATCCCTACCCGGCTCGATTCCTGGGGTTACACGATCGCCTTTGCGGGATAGACCGGGCATGAGTCGACGGCTCGTCGCCTTCGGCGTGATGCTGGCTTCGGGCTTCGCTGGTCTCGGCTACCAGATCGTCTGGACCCAGCAGAGCGCCCTCTGGCTCGGCCACGAAGCTGCCGCCGTGCTGGCGGTGGTGACGGCCTTCTTCGGGGGGCTCGCGCTCGGCGCGCTGTTGCTGGGTGGGCGCATTGACCGCAGCCACCACCCGGCACGCTGGTATGCGGGCTGCGAATTGCTGATCGCCGCCTGGAGCCTGTTGCTGGCCTACACGATGGCGCCTGCCGGCTTTGCACTCGCCACGCTCGCAGGACCCGAGCCGGGTCCGTGGGTGCAGGGGGCGATCGCTCTCGGTGGCAGCTTCTTGTTGTTTCTGCCCGCCACCGTGTCCATGGGTGCGACGCTACCGGCCATGGCGCGCCTACTCGATCAGACCGCTGCCCGCCGCGGTTCGTTGGGCGAACTCTACGCGGCCAACACCTTCGGCGCCGTCGTGGGCGTGCTGGCAACCGCCTTCTGGCTGGTGCCAGCGATCGGCCTGGCGGCCACAGCGAGCTGGTGCGCGGCGCTGAACATCGGCTGTGCGGCGGGAGCGCTGCTGATGACGCGGCGGAACGAGCCGGTGCCGCCGCTGGCGATCAGCCCGCCTTCGTCACGGCGCATTCTGTGGTTGCTGTCAGCCACCGGCCTGCTCGGCATCGGCTACGAAGTACTGGTGGTGCGGGTCATCAGTCAACTGGCCGAGAACACGGTCTACACATTCGCCGTGCTGCTCGCGGTCTACCTGCTCGGTACCGCTGGCGGCGCCGCCATTCAGTCGCAGCAGGCGCGACGCGACACGGTCGGCGCGGATGCGATCTCCGAAAGGCTGCTGCTGGCGCTGGCCGTTGCCTGCAGCGTCGGTGCCGCCGCGCTGTGGGGTGGGCCGTCGATCCGCAACGCGGTGCTGGGTCTGCCGCTGGCGCGCAGCGTTGTCCTGGGGGTCACAGCCGAGGCAGCGATGGCGCTGGCCGCCTTCGCGCTGCCGACGGTGGTGATGGGGGCGTTGTTCAGTCACTTGTGCACTCAGGCACGCGAGCAAGGGCGCGGCTTCGGTGTGGCGTTGGGTGTCAACACCCTCGGCGCGGCCGCCGCGCCGTTGGTCTTCGGCGTGATGTTGCTGCCGGCGTTGGGTGCCATGGTGGCGCTGGGCATCGTCGTTTGCGGATATCTGGCGCTGGGTTTTTGGACGGCCCGGCGCGCGCTTCCTGGTCGCCTTATTCGGGTTGCGTCAGTCGCCGTGGCCGGCGTTGCGGCGCTGACTTTGCTGCCTGCACTGCGTTTCGTCGACCTGCCCGAGGGCGGGCGTCTGCTCGACTACACCGAAGGTCCGACGGCTGCGGTCAGCGTGGTCGAGAGCGCCGAAGGGGTGCGGGTGCTGCGGGTCGACAACCGCCAGCAGGAAGGCAGCAGCGCAACCGCGTTTGTCGACGCGCGCCAGGCACT
>JBDSMV010000470.1:0-2662 GCA_039915715.1 Rubrivivax sp.
GCATCACGCCGCCCAGCCTGTATGCCGCGTTCGGCGACAAGACCCAGCTGTTCCTGGAGGCGATCGAGTGCTACGGCAAGGGCCCGGGCGGCTTCTACCAACGCGCACTGGACGAAGCACCGACCGCGCGCGAAGCGATTCGACGCATCCTGTGCGACGCTGCTGCAGAACTCACCCAGACCTGCCATCCGCAGGGCTGCATGATGGTGATGGCGGCCACCAATTGTTCGGTCGCGGCCGAGCACATCCAGGCGGCGCTGGTGAAGCGGCGGGCGCTGGGACTCGGGTTGATGCAGACGCGCATCCAGCGCGGCGTGGACGGGGGCGAAATGCCGCCCGACACCGACGCGGCAGCGCTGGCGCACTACTACGTCACCGTCTACCAGGGCATGTCGATGCAGGCCAAGGACGGCGCGACCAAAGACAGTTTGATGGCAAGCGTCGAACTGGCGATGCGGGCCTGGCCGGCTTAGCGCCGGAATCTGGTCAGTTCAGCCGGCCGGGCCCAGCATGCGCCGCGGGTCGACCCAGGTGTTGAAGTCGGACTCGCCCACCCCGGCTTGCAGCGCTGCTTCGCGCAAGCTCAGGCCCTGTTGGTGCGCCTGGCGGGCGATCTTGCTGGCGCGGTCGTAGCCGATGTGCGGCGTGAGTGCGGTCACCAGCATCAACGAGCGCGACAACAGCTCCTGCGTACGTTGTTCGTTGACGGCGATGCCGGCCACGCAATGCATGGCGAAACTGTGCATAGCGTCGGCCAGCAGGCGCAGGCTGTCGAGCACGTCGTGTGCGATCAGGGGCTTGTAGACATTCAGCTCGAACTGGCCCGAACTGGCCGCGATGCCGATCGCCACATCGTGGCCCATCACCTGCGCGCAGACCATCGTCAGCACCTCGACCTGCGTCGGGTTGACCTTGCCCGGCATGATCGAGCTGCCGGGTTCGTTCTCGGGCAATTGCAGTTCGCCGATGCCGGCGCGGGGCCCGCTGCCCATCAGCCGGACGTCGTTGCCGATCTTCGCCAGCGCAATGGCCAGGCAGCGCAGCGCTGCATGCAACAGCACCAGCGCTTCGTGTCCAGCCAGTGCGGCGAACGGATTCGCCGCCACCTCGAAGGGCTCGCCGAGCCGTTCTGCCAACACGGCGGCCACGCGACAACCGAACTCCGGGTGCGTGTTCAAACCGGTGCCGACCGCAGTACCGCCGATGGCCAATGCGCGCACCGCCGGCAGTGCCTGGCGCAGTGCGTTCTCGGCAATGGCCAGCTGCGCGTCGTAGCCGCCGAACTCCTGGCCCAGCGTCACCGGCGTTGCGTCTTGCAGATGGGTGCGACCGATCTTGACAATGTCTGCGAATGCGCCGGCTTTGGCCTGCAGTGCCGCCCTCAATTCGCCCAATGAATGCAGCAGTGGCCGCATCTGCAGACAGGTGGCCACGTGCATAGCGCTCGGGAACACGTCGTTTGACGACTGGCCCAGGTTGACCTCGTCGTTCGGATGAACCAGCCGTTCGGCGCCGAGCCCGCCGCCGAGCGCGCGTGACGCCAGGTGCGCCACCACTTCGTTGACGTTCATGTGGCTCTGCGTGCCTGACCCGGTTTGCCAGACCGACAGCGGAAACTCGGCTTCGAACTCGCCTGCCGCGACGCGCCTCGCGGCATCGGCAATGGCATCGGCCTTGGTCGCATCGAGTCGGCCCAGGTCGCGGTTGACCTCGGCCGCAGCGCGCTTGATCTCGGCAATCGCCGCGATCAGCTCTGGTGGCATGCGCTGGGTGCCGATGGCGAAGAAGCGGCGGCTGCGCTCGGTCTGCGCAGCCCACAGCGCATCGGTTGGAACCTCGATCGGACCGAAACTGTCGTTCTCGGTGCGGGTGTCTGGGTTCATGGGAATCGGTGCATCAGTGCATGGATTCACTGGTTGTAGATCAGCCCGTCGCGCAACGCCAGCGCACCAGAGCCTGCCAACTCGCGCACCAGTGATTCACCGAAGGCATTCATCGACCCTTCAGGCCGGCCCAAACGTTGCCAGACCCGGCCATAGAGCGAGCCGCGCTGCAGGAAGTCGAATAACTCGGACCAGTTCTGCCGCTGTTCGGCCAGCAGGTGGAACTTCAAAAGCGCCTTCATTGCATGCCGCGCATGGCGGTTCGGGTCGGCCCTGAAGCCGGCCAATCTTTGGCGTGCGACCAGCAACGCGGCCGGCACGTCGGCGAAGGGCGCGCCGTGGCCGGGAATCGCCAGCCGCGCGTCGAGTGACTCGATCAGGTCCAGCACATCGGCCACATCGTCGAAGGCATGCACGCCTTCGAGTTCAGGAAACACCACGCCGAAACCGCGCTGCCACAGCGCGTCGGCGGTGATTACCGTGCGGGTGGCGGCTTCGAACAGGATCAGCGAATGCGGGTCGTGCCCAGGCGCCGCGAAGGCCTGCCAGGTGCGCCCGCCGACTCGGACGGTATCGCCCGGCGCGACGATGTGGTCGGCCACGAAGCGCTCGCAGCGCTGCGCCGTCGGCGCGTAGCTCAGGGCTTCTTCGTCCCACTGCTGCACCGCCTGCCACTGCCCTGGCGGGATGCCGATGCGGCAGCCGAAGGCGCGTCGCAGGCTGGCATTGCCGCCGCAGTGGTCGGAATGCAGATGGGTGTTGACAATGCGTGCCAGCGG
>JBDSMV010000089.1:0-3488 GCA_039915715.1 Rubrivivax sp.
GGCGTACTGCAGCTTGTTGGTGTCTTGAAATTCGTCCACCAGCACATACGAAAAGCGGTGTTGGTAGTGCTCGCGCAGCGACTGGTTGTCGCGCATCAGCTCGTAACTGCGCAACATCAACTCGGCAAAGTCGACCACGCCTTCGCGGTCGCACTGGTCTTGATAGGCGCGGTAGATGTCAACCATGCGGCGGGTTTGCTCGTCGTGGATTTCCACATCGCCCGGCCGCAGGCCTTCTTCCTTCTGGTGGGCAATGAACCAGCCGAGCTGCTTGGGCACGAAACGGTCTTCGTCCAGATTCAGGCCCTTGATGACCCGCTTGATGGCGCTGACGGTGTCGCTGCTGTCCAGAATCTGAAAGCCCTGCGGCAGGCCAGAGAGCTTCCAGTGCGCGCGCAGGAAGCGGTTGCAGAGACCGTGGAAGGTGCCGATCCACATGCCGCGCACAGCCACCGGCAGCATCGCCGACAGCCGCGTCAGCATCTCCTTGGCAGCCTTGTTGGTGAAGGTCACCCCCAGCACCCCGCCCGGCGACACCTGGCCGGTTTGCATCAGCCATGCGATGCGGGTGGTCAACACCCGCGTCTTGCCCGATCCGGCGCCCGCCAGGATCAGCGCCGGCACGGCCGGCAGGGTCACGGCGGCCATCTGCTCCGGGTTCAGGTTGCGCAGCAGCGGCGGGGTGTCGGGGGTGTCTTCGGCCATGGCGCGCATTGTCGGACAGGCCCTGGACGACCCCGCCGCACGCGGTATCGGCCCAGCGTGCCAACCAGGCCGCGATCTAACATCGGCGGCATGGAAATCTTCGACTACGACAACATCCTGTTGCTGCCGCGCAAGTGCCGCGTCGACAGCCGCGCCGAATGCGACACCTCGGTCGACTTCGGTGGCCGGCGGTTCGCGCTGCCGGTGGTGCCTGCGAACATGAAAACCGTGATCGACGAGCCGATCAGCGAGATGTTGGCCGCCAGCGGGCATTTCTATGTGATGCACCGGTTCGACCTCGACGCGGTTGCCTACGCACAGCGCATGCGCGCGAAGAACCTGCTGGTGTCGATCAGCTCGGGGGTGAAGCCAGCCGACTTCGCGATCATCGATCGTCTGGCCGCTGAAGGTGTCGGCGCCGACTACATCACGATCGACATCGCCCATGGCCATGCCGAAAGCGTGCGCCGCGCCATCGAACACATCAAGCACAAGCTGCCGCAGGCCTTCGTGATCGCCGGCAACGTGGCCACGCCAGAGGCCGTGATCGACCTGGAGAACTGGGGTGCCGATGCCACCAAGGTCGGCGTCGGGCCGGGCAAGGTCTGCATCACCAAACTCAAGACCGGCTTCGGCACCGGCGGCTGGCAGTTGAGCGCGCTGAAGTGGTGTGCGCGCGTGGCCACCAAACCGATCATTGCCGACGGCGGCATCCGCCACCACGGCGACATCGCAAAGAGCATCCGCTTCGGTGCGTCGATGGTGATGGTGGGCTCGCTGTTCGCAGGCCACGAAGAGTCACCCGGTGCCACGGTCGAGGTCGATGGCAAGCGCTACAAGGAGTACTACGGCAGCGCCAGCGACTTCAACAAGGGCGAGTACAAGCATGTCGAAGGCAAGCGCATCCTGGAGCCGATCAAGGGCCGACTGGAAGACACGCTGCGCGAGATGCGCGAAGACCTGCAGTCATCGATCAGCTACGCCGGTGGCAGTCAGCTGACGGACCTGAAGAAGGTCAACTACGTGGTGTTGGGTGGAGAGAACGCGGGCGAGCATTTGTTCATGTGAGGGTGGGTCGGCTGCCAGTTGCGCGCCGTTCACTGCCCGGGCGCCGAGTGGCAGCAATCGACCCATCAGCGACGTTGGCCGTCTGAACCCGTCGCATCAAAGCTGCCGGTCGGGCCCGCAAACAGCCACCCGAAAGAGGTCCCGCAGCGGTGGCACACCTCGGCGAGCGGCAATCGGGGCAATTGAAACGCGGGGTGCCCGCGAAAGGCGCGACCAGCCGGCCGCTGTCGATTTCGTCGACAACATCGTCATCTCGACACTGAAGGCGGTGGCGCCGGTGCTGATGCTGCTGCTCGTGGCGGCGGCGATCGCGGCGCACAAGGCCGGCAGTCCGACGCCGTCGACATCCCGACCGCGCTGCTGTTGTCGTGCCTGGTCGCACCGCTCGCCGCTGCCGGGGTCTCCGGGGTTGCGGGTGGCTCGCTGCTGCTGATCCCGATGGCCTGCGGCCTGTTCGGCATCTCGGCCGATGTGGCAATGCAGGGGGTGGCGATCGGCTTCGTCATCAGCGTGCTGCATGACTCTGCCGAGACCGCCCTCAACTCTTTGACCGACGTGTTGCTGACGGCGGCGGCGTGTCCGGAAGCCATCACTGCCACGGTGCCGGCGCATCCGGCGACGTTCGCGGAGCACGGCTGAGCACGGGCGGTCCGCCGACGCCCGCATCTGTCGTCCTCGGCGGCTGACGGCCAGCCCGCACGGGGCCCGTCGGTCCGCGAATGGACTGGCCGCAGCGGACTGTCTGCGTGCCACCGAGGCTCGCGATCGAACGGCGACTTGAGGTTGAGCTGTGCCGGCGCGACGACTTGACGGTCAGCCGGCAGAAGTCAAAACTGGAGGCGAGGGCCGTGGTGCTTCGCCAGATCAACACACACGAAGCGCGCGCCGAAGAGGCTGCTGGCCCCCGTTGAACCGACTGCTGCGCAAGCTTGCCAAATGCGCGATGGCGCGCGTCAAGAAAACGACAACATGCCGAGGCGGGCGTGCCGCGACGCGGCCCAGTGCTCCACAGGCGTCCGCTGCTGGCAATCTGCCTGCCGCCGCGAGCGGCCTCTCCGCAACGCGGCAGCGCATTCGGCACTACGACCGTTCCAGGAGCTTCGTGGTTTCCTTGCGCAGAAATGAAAGCAGCCGGTCTGCTGCCTTCGCCAGGAGCCAAGGCAAGGTCACTTCGATGCGCAATGCATCGTCCAGCACTTCGATGCGCCCCGCCGCAGTCTGCCCGAGCGCGCGCATCCGGAAAAGCAAGGTATCGCCTTGCCATGTCACCTGCTCCATCGTGACCATCGGGCCGAGCTGACCTTGAGTGCGGTCAAGACCTTCTCGAAGGCGACGAACGGCCTCGACCCTGCCGTGGCGGTGGGCGACGGTGACTGAGACGATTTCGTTCACCAGATAAGCGGCAGCAGAGAGTTGATATACGGGCCAGTCCGCGTGACGTAGCCAACCAGCGGTGCGCCGAAGCGTATCGCAAACACGAACACACGCGCGGGCCATGAAGGCCCGTCCGCCCTTGCGGGCTTCACGCTGGGGGTGCGGTAATCTGCTCCCGGGTCCGGATGGTCCGGACCTTTCTACTTTTAACGATCAGGAGTTGACATGAGCCGCGGATCACCATCGATGGTTGCGTTGTTGGGACTATTGGCTGTTGCGGGTTATCAGAACCGCGACAAGATCACAGAGATGCTGGGCGGACGGAACCCGGGGGCGGGCAG
>JBDSMV010000032.1:0-10203 GCA_039915715.1 Rubrivivax sp.
CGGCCGCACCCATCTGCAGGGGCAGGAGATTCAAGCGATGCAGATGCTCTACAACTCGGACAGCTTCGTGGTGGTGCAGATCGACGTGCCGGCCGACGACGAAACCCCGCACCGCACCCGCGGCGGCTTCGAGATCGTCGACAAGTTTGCGCGCAAGGAGATCTTCATCGAAGGTGCGCTGGCCGACCGCTTCCGGCGCGGGGTGCAAGAGCTGGTGACCGACAACCCCGGCGACCCGGACGCGGAGCGCATCGACGACTACATCGCCGGCTTCACCACAGGCGCGCTGAACCCGGTTGTGCTGCACTGAGCCTCTGCGTGAACACTGCGCACCTGCAGCGGCGCGCAGGGCGTGGGGCAGGCACCGGGGTGCGATGATCGGAACCCCCTGCGCTCAGAACCCGCTCACGTGCCCACGGCCCAAGCTGAATCGTCTTTGTTGCTGCTGATCCTCGCGTCTGTCGTGGTCGCGCTGATGGCGCATGTGGGCTTTGGCTATCTGCGGCGGTTGCGTCTGTCGCCGGGTTTGCAGGGTCTGCGCAGCCAGTGGCTGCCGATCGCCTTGGTCGCCGCGGTGCTGGGCACCGGGCTTTGCGCATCGATGGTGTTGGCGCTCGGCGCCGAAGCCCTGAAGTTCCCGATCGGCTATGCCGCGATGTGGGCGCCGCTGTTGTGGCTGGCGGCCTGTCTGGCGTGCCTGCCCGTGGTGGTCCTGGTGATTGCAGGCGCCGGTTCGATCTGGCTGTGGCTGGGCGGGGCTGTCGTCGGCGCGCTGGCGACGCTGGTGCAGGCGGGCTGGGTCGAGGCCATCGGTTTCCGGCCCGGGGTGCTGTGGAACACCGAACTCCAGGTTCTGGCGGCCCTGGTGCAGGTGGCCGCCTGGAGCGCGGCCTTTTGGCTGGCGCTGTCGGCATTCACCGCCGAGGACGAGCGGGCACTGACCTGGCGCGGCACCGCGGTGCTGCTGCTGGTGCTGGCGACGGCCGGAGCGCAGGAAGTGCTGATCACGGCTGCCGGGCTGTCCGCCCAGGTCGGCTCGGTGTACGCGCAGCAGGTGTCCGGTGCATGGCTGTGCGTGTTCGCGGGGTCCGTGGTGCCGGTGCTGTTCGCGTTCCTGGCGGTGGGCCTGGCGCTGCAGACCACCACGCGCCGTCGCAGCCGCAGGCAGTCTGCCGAGTTGCCCGGCAGCGCACGCAAACGCCGCCGCCGCCACCGCATCCGCACGCTGTAGGCAGAACGGCAGTTTCTACAATCGATCATGGACACTGCAACGACGAACCCGACGACCCTGCCTGCCACTGCCACTGCCACCGCCACCGGGTCAGCGCCCGCGGCGCGCCCGCTGGCCTACACCCGTGGCGGCGAACTGGCTGCGATCCTGCAAACGCGCATCGCCATCATCGACGGCGCCATGGGCACGATGATCCAGCGTTACAAGCTGACCGAAGCCGACTTCCGCAACGACGCGCTGGCGGGTCACCCACAGGACCTGAAAGGCAACAACGACCTGCTGGTGCTGACGCGGCCCGACGTGATCGAGGAGATCCACCGCCAGTACCTGGCCGCCGGCGCCGACCTGATCGAAACCAACACGTTCGGCGCCACCTCGGTCGCGCAGGAAGACTACGGGCTGGCCCACCTGGCGCGCGAGATGAACCTGGCAGCGGCACGCATCGCCCGCCGCGCGGCCGACGCCCTCAGCACGCCCGAGAAGCCGCGCTTCGTGGCCGGCGCCCTGGGCCCGACCCCGCGCACCGCCAGCATCAGCCCCGATGTCAACGACCCTGGCGCGCGCAACACCAGCTTCGACGCGCTGCGCGACGCCTACCGCGAACAAGCCGGAGCTTTGCTCGAAGGCGGGGTCGACTTGTTCCTGGTCGAGACCATCTTCGACACCCTGAACGCCAAGGCCGCAATCTTCGCGCTCGATGAGTTGATGGAAGCCACCGGCGAACGCCTGCCGGTGATCATCAGCGGCACCGTGACCGACGCATCGGGCCGCATCCTCTCAGGCCAGACGGTGGCGGCGTTCTGGCATTCGGTGCGCCATGCCAAGCCGCTGGCGATCGGGCTGAACTGCGCGCTCGGCGCCACGCTGATGCGCCCCTACATCGAAGAGCTGAGCAAGGTCGCCCCCGACACCTACATCAGCTGTTACCCGAATGCCGGCCTGCCGAACCCGATGAGCGAAACCGGCTTCGACGAGACCCCGCCGGTGACGGGCGAGCAGATGGCGTCATTCGCGAAGGCCGGGTTCTTGAACATTGTCGGCGGCTGCTGCGGCACCACGCCCGAGCACATCGCCGAGATCGCCAGACGCGTGGGCAGCTACCGCCCGCGCAGCCGGCAGGATCCGTTGTTCAGCGGCTTGTTGGCGGCCTGAGGTCGCCTGGCGGCGGTGCCTCGCCGTCGCCGGTTAACCGCCGCGCGTAGACCCGGTTCTCGTGCGATTCGCCTTCGGCGTGGAACCATGTCAGGCCATGATCCTGGTATCCGCGCCGTTGGTAGAACGCGATCGCCCGGTGGTTTTGAACCCAGGGCGTGAGCCACAGCACCGTCGCACCCCCGTCCCGTGCCAACGCCTCGGCTGCAGCGAGCAAGCGGGTCCCGATGCCGGTGCCGGTGAACGGTTCCTGCACATACAGCCGCAGCAGTTCCGCCTGCACGCCGGCCGGCGCCAGATCGCACACAGCCCGCCACGCGAGTTGCGCGAATCCGACAAGATGCCCGGACCGTTCCGCAACGACGATGCGACCAGACGGGTCATCGAGGTGATCGAGAAACGCCGCCTCGGAGTAAGCAGCCAGCACGTCGCGCGCAATGGCCGGCCGTATCCCGTTGGTTGCATAAGTGTCCAGAAACACCTGCATCGCGAGCACCGACAAACACAGCGCGTCATCGGCCACCGCACTCCGAAGGCGAACAAGGTCAGTTGTCATCCGAAGCCTCCTCCATCACACGAGATCGAGAAAAGCCGCGGAACCGGCTTCGCCGGGCCGCAGGCGGAGCGCCCCCTCGGGGGGCAGCGAGTGTCAGGGAGCGTGGGGGCCTCTCTATATCTCGACTTTGGTACCCAACTCCACGATCCGGTTGGTCGGCAGGTACAGAAAGTCCGCCGCCCCCGACGCATTCCTGTGCATGCTGGCGAACAGCTTTTCGCGCCACATCGCCATGCCTCCGCCGAAAGTGGGGATGACGGTGTCGCGGCTCAGGAAGTAGCTGGTCTCCATCTCGTCGAGATTGACACCGCTGCCCTTCAAGAGCTTCAGCGCGTCGGGCACGTCGGGGTCGTTCTTGAAGCCGAAGTGCAGCGTCACCTGCCAGCACGCACGGCCCAATGACTGCACCTCGCATCGTTTGCCGAAACCGATCCACGGCACCTCGTGGTGCATCACGGTGACGAACACGTTCTGCTCGTGCAGCACCTTGTTGTGCTTCAGGTTGTGCAGCAGCGCAAAAGGAGTCGAGCCGGCTTCGGAACTCAGGAACACCGCGGTGCCCGCCACCCGCACCGGTGGGCTCAGGAAGATCGATTCGAGAAACGGCTCCAGGTCGATCGACTCTTCACGCAGCCGTGCCGAGAGCAGCCGGCGCCCGGCCTTCCAGGTCAGCATCAGCGTGAACATCAGACCGCCGATCACGAGCGGGAACCACCCGCCGTCGAAGACTTTCACGACATTGGCAGTGAAGAAAGTCAAGTCGACCACGAAGAAGATGCCGGTGGCCGCCACGCACAACGGCAGCGGCAGCTTCCAGGCATAGCGGATCACGAAGAAGGTCATCACCGTGGTGATGGTCATGTCGATCGTCACCGCGATGCCGTAGGCCGACGCCAGCGCGCTGCTGCTGCCGAACATCACTACCGCGAACACCACGCAGCCATAGAGCGCCCAGTTGACGAACGGCAGATAGACCTGTCCGCTTTCGCGAACGTTGGTGTGGGTGATGCGCAGACGCGGCAGGTAGCCGAGCTGGATCGCCTGCTTCGTGACCGAGAAGGCGGCGGTGATGAGCGCTTGCGAAGCGATCACCGTGGCCAGCGTGGCCAGCCCGATCAGCGGATACAGCGCCCACGCCGGTGCCAGGCCGTAGAACGGGTTGCCGACCTTCTCCGGATGCTGCAGCAGCATCGCGCCCTGGCCGAAATAGTTGATGACCAGCGCCGGCATCACCACGCTGAACCAGGCCAGCCGCACCGGTCGCTTACCGAAATGGCCCAGGTCGGCATAGAGCGCCTCGGCCCCGGTGACGCACAGCACCACTGAGCCCAGCGCCACGAAGGCCACGCCAGGATGCACCAGCATGAAGGTCAGCGCCACATGCGGCGACAGCGCCAGAAGCACTTGCGGATACTGCAGGATGTGCGGCAGGCCCAGCACCACCAGCGTGCCGAACCAGACCAGGGTGATCGGGCCGAACAGCCGCCCCACCACCGCAGTGCCGAAGCGCTGCGCCGCGAACAGCGCGGTGATCACGACCAGGGTCACCGGCATCACAAAGGAGTGCATGCCGGGAGCTGCCACCTCCAGGCCTTCGACTGCCGACAGCACACTGATCGCCGGCGTGATGACGCCGTCGCCGAAGAAGATCGCAGTGCCGAAGATGCCCAACAGCAGCAGCCGCGTTCGCAGCGCCGGCCGGTCGCGCACCGCTTGCGTTGCCAGCGCCAGCATCGCGATCAAGCCGCCTTCGCCGTTGTTGTCGGCGCGCAGGATCAGCACCACATACTTCAGCGAGACGATCACGGTCAAGGTCCAGAAGACCATCGACAGGATGCCCATGATGTTCTCGGGCGTCAGTGGCACGCGGCCTTCGGCAAACACCTCTTTCAGTGCATACAGCGGGCTGGTGCCGATGTCGCCGTAGACCACGCCGATGGCGCTGAGCGTCAGCGCGGCCAGGGCGCCGCGGCTGTGGGGTCTGCGGTCGTTGCTCAAGGAGTGTGTCTGTTGGGCCCCGAAGGGCATCGCAGCTCGCCATGCACTTGCCGTAGAGGCTCCGAGCGCGCGGTTGCGAAGGGCGGCATTGTGCACCCGTACGGAAGCCGATGCTGCGGCGCAGCAAATCCCTCTGGCCGGCCCGGCGAACGATGACCGTCCGCCGCGGTCGGCCGGTTACTCGTAGACCTCGGCGTCGGGGTCTGTGGCTTCCAGTTCATAGGCTGCCGCGAGCATCGCCAGCCGCCCGACCACGCCGTACATGTAGAAGCGGTTCGGTGCACTGGCCCCGGGTTTGGCACCGGGTCTGGGAAGCTGACTCTGGGCCGCAAAGGCCAGCGGCACATAGCTGGAGCCCGGCGCGCTCAGATCTTCATCGACACCGCGGTCGGCATGCACGCGGTAGAAGCCGCCGACCACATAGCGGTCGATCATCACCACCACCGGCTCGGCCACCGCGTCGTGAATGCGTTCCATCGTCGGCACGCCTTCCTGGATGATCACATCGCCCGCTGCAGGCACCGCTTGCGACATGGCGCCCCGACCCCCCTTGCCGCCAGGGCGCACGGAAAGCAGTGCCGGCAGGTCGTCCAGTTCCTTGGCGTCGCGCACCGTCATGATGCCCATGCCGCTGCCGTTGTCGGCCTTGACGACCACGAACGGCTTCTCGTTGATGCCGTATTCCTTGTACTTGCGGCGCACCTTGCCGAGCAGCGCGTCGGCATGCGTCTTGACGCAATCGACGCCGCTGGCCTGCGCGAAATCGACCTCGCCACACTGGCCGTGCAGCGGGTTGATGAGCCAAGGGTCCATGCCCAGCAACTTGGCGAACTTCTTCGCCACCTCTTCGTAACTCTGGAAATGTCGGCTCTTGCGGCGCGTGTGCCAACCGGCATGCAAGGGCGGCAGCAGGTACTGCTCGTGCAGGTTGGCGAGTGCCGACGGCACGCCCTGCACCAGTTCGCTGTTCAGCAACACGGTGCAGGGGTCGAAGTCTTTCAGGCCCACGCGGTTGCGGGTGCGCAGCAGCGGCTCGAGCGTCAACTCACTGCCGTCGGCGAGCGTGACCGCCGTTGGGCCGACCAGGGTACTGTCGAGCGACCCCAGGCGCACATTGAGACCGGCCTGGGTGAAGACCTCCACCAACCGCTGCAAATGCTGCAGGTAGAAGCTGTCACGCAGCCTCGCCTCCGGGATCAGCAGCAGATTCTTGGCCTCGGGGCAGATTTTCTCGATCGCCGCCATTGCCGCCTGCACCGCCAGCGGCAGCATCTCGGGCGTCAGGTGGTGGAAGGTGGACGGGAACAGGTCGGTGCCGACCGGCGCCAGCTTGTAGCCGGCGTTGCGCAGGTCCACCGACGCATAGAACGTGGGCGTGTGCTCCATCCATTCCAGGCGAAACCAGCGTTCGGTGGCCGGCATGCTTTCGAGCACGCGTTGCTCGAATTCGTTGATCGGGCCGTTCAGTGCAGTGATGAGATGCGGAACCATGGGGGCGTGTGTCCGTGAACAACGGTCCGGGTGCGGATCGACGGTTGCAGTTTAGGGGGCACGGGCATCGCAAAGGCAAGCGCAAAGGCGCCCCGCGGGGCGCCTTCTGGCTGAAAGGGACTGATCAGGCTACGCGTGGTAGGCGGCCTCGCCGTGCGACGCGATGTCGAGACCTTCGCGTTCTTCCTCTTCGGGCACCCGCAAGCCGACGACCATGTCGACGATCTTGTAGGCGATCAGCGCCACCACCGCCGACCAGACGATCGTGATCAGCACGCCTTCGGCCTGGATCAGCAACTGGCCGGCGATCGAGAAGTCGGCCTTGCCGGTTCCGCCCAGACCCGGCGCGGTGAACACGCCCGTCAGCAGCGCGCCCAGGATGCCACCGACGCCGTGCACGCCGAACACGTCCAGCGAGTCGTCGGCGCCCAGCAAGCGTTTGAGTCCATTCACGCCCCACAGGCAGACGAAGCCGCCCAGGGCGCCGATCACGATGCCGCCCATCGGACCCACCGATCCGCAGGCCGGGGTGATGGCCACCAGGCCGGCCACCGCACCCGAGGCTGCGCCCAGCATCGACGCCTTGCCCTTGGTGAGCGCCTCGCCGACACACCAGGCGAGCATCGCAGCAGCGGTGGCGAACAAGGTGTTGATGAAGGCCAGTGCCGCGCCACTGGTGGCTTCGAGGTTGCTGCCGGCGTTGAAGCCGAACCAGCCCACCCACAGCATCGCCGCACCGACCATCGTCAGGGTCAGGCTGTGCGGCGCCATCGACTCGCGGCCATAGCCCAGGCGCTTGCCGACCATGTAGGCGCCGACCAGACCGGCCACGCCGGCATTGATGTGCACCACCGTGCCGCCGGCGAAGTCGAGCGCGCCCTTGCCCAGCAGGTAGCCGCCCGAGCCCCACACCATGTGAGCGATCGGCAGGTAGCAGAAGCTGAACCAGATGACCGAGAACAGCAGCACGGCAGCGAACTTCATGCGTTCGGCGAAGGCGCCGACGATCAGCGCGCAGGTGATCCCGGCAAAGGTGGCCTGAAAGGCGATGAACACGTACTCGGGCAGCTTGGCCGCCGGCGTGAAAGTGTCGGACAGGGTGTCGATCGTGACACCCGCCAAAAACAGCTTGCTGAAGTTGGCGATGATCAAACCTTCGCCACCGAACGCCACGCTGTAGCCATAGACCGCCCACAGCACGCTGATCAGCGCGAACACCACCATCACCTGCATCAGCACCGACAGCATGTTCTTGCTGCGCACCAGCCCGCCGTAGAACAACGCAAGCCCCGGCACCGCCATCATCAGCACCAGCAACGTGCTGGTCAGCATCCAGGCCACGTCACCTTTGTTCACGGTGGGCACCACGGTCGGGGCCGAAGCCGCGTCTGCGGGCGCCGATGCGGCATCGATCGTGGCTGCCGGTGCCGATGCGGCCGGGTCCGTGGGCTGCGCCAGGGCGGTGGCGGTCAGACCGCCGGCCAGGCTCAGGGCGATCAACAGAGAAGCGAATAGATTTTTCATGCGGCTTGATTGGTCTGTGTCAGCTGGAACGCTGCTGATGCGGGCGGGTGGTCGGAATCGACGGCATGGCATGCGTCAAGGCGCATCAAAGTGCGTCCTTGCCGGTTTCACCGGTGCGGATGCGGACCACCTGTTCCAGGTCCGAGACGAAGACCTTGCCGTCGCCGATCTTTCCGGTGCGGGCCGAGTTCTCGATCGCCTCGATCACCTGCTCGAGGATCGCGTCGTCGACCGCCGCTTCGATCTTGACCTTGGGCAGAAAGTCGACCACGTACTCGGCACCTCGGTAGAGCTCGGTGTGGCCCTTCTGACGGCCGAAGCCCTTGACCTCGGTCACGGTGATGCCCTGCACCCCGATCGCGCCGAGCGCCTCACGAACCTCGTCGAGCTTGAAAGGCTTGACGATCGCAGTCACCATCTTCATGGTCATGTCTCCCTGCTTCAGAAGTTGGTTTTGAGGCCCAGCACCAGCCCGCCCTTGCCCAGGTTCTTGCCCGCCGGACTGACATAAGCCGGCACGCCGTTGACCCTCTTGGTGTCGGTGCCGACCAGCGACGCGCTGAGCACGATGCCGTCGAAGTCCTTCGACACGGTCAAGGCGAAGTCGGTGTAGCTGGCGTTGCCGTTGTGGCGAACCTTCTGGTAACCCACATGCGGAGTCAGCGTCACCGGGCCGACCTCGAAGCCGGCGCTCAGGTCAAGGTAGCCGCTGTTCTTGCTGTCGACGAAACCGAACAGGTCGGTGACGCTGTGCGAGTACTTCAATGTCGCCGGGCCGAAGCTGACGGCACCGTAGACCTCGGTGGTGTTGGCGCTGGGGTTGAGCCGGTTGCTGGGGTACTGGTAGGTCAGCACGCCGACGTCGTAGCCGAGGTCTTCGTTGACCTTGCCCTTGTAGCCGCCATAGATGTCGATCTCGACATTGGCGTTGCCACCGGCGTCCTTGATCCACTTGATGTTCGACGCCCAGGCGCCGACATAGAAACCGTTGATGTCGTAGTCGGCTCCACCCTGCACGGCGGGCTTCAGGCGGGTCTGCGAGATGCCCCGGAAACGGTAGTCGGTGAACACACCGGCGTTGAAGGCCAGATCGGCATGCGACAGGGTGGGCAGAGCGGTCAGGGCCACAGCGGCCGCTGCACCAAGCAGGGTCTTCTTCATCGGGTCTCCGGAAATGGACGAGCGCGGGTGCAGACACGGGTGTGCGATGCAGCATGCAATCACGGGTTTGCAGAAACCGTGCCAGCGACAAGGCGCACCAACGGTGCCCCATCGGTGGGCTTGCTGCGCTCCGATGCACAAAACAGGGCGCTGATTCGCGTTCTAGGCGCTGGATGCTCGCTGTTGGTGCGTCGATCCGACTGCGCATCGCCTGCTCCCGCGCCACGTGCGCGCCTGGCGGCGCTTGTCCATCGCCCATTCGGGCGCGTCCTTCATCCGGCCCCTCTGGGTGCCTCCGCCCCCGGGTCGTGCTGCCCACAATCGCTGTGAAGCCGGGCGAAGGTCGCCCGGGTCGCGTTGATGGGGGGAACTCGATGTCGCTGGCGGTGGTGATGAGCCGGGCGCTGGACGGGCTGCAGGCGCCGTCGGTGCATGTCGAGGTGCAGCTCGCCAACGGCTTGCCCAGCTTCACGCTCGTGGGCCTCGCCGACACCGAGGTCAAGGAAGCCCGCGAACGGGTGCGCGCGGCGCTGCAGCAGAGCGGTTTTGCCTTCCCCCACAACAAGCGCATCACCGTCAATCTGGCGCCGGCCGAGTTGCCCAAGGAGTCGGGGCGATTCGATTTGCCGATCGCGCTCGGCATCCTCGCCGCCGACGGTTTGCTCGACCCCGTGCGGCTGGCGGCCTGCGAGTTTGCCGGCGAGCTGTCGCTGGCAGGCGCGCTGCGGCCGGTGCGTGGCGCGCTGGCGCTGGCATTGGCGCTTTCTGCCCAGGCGCCGCCGGCCGACACGCCGCGCCGCATGCTGGTGCTGCCGCGCGCCAGCGCCCGCATCGCGGCCCGGGTGCCGGGCCTGGACGTGCGCAGCGCCGACACGCTGGCGCAGGTGGTGGCAGCGCTGCTGCCGGGTGACGCCGTCGATGCGTTGCCGCTGGCCGAACCGCTGCCGACCCCAGTGGCGACAGCGCTGCCCGAGCTGCGCGATGTCAAAGGCCAGGCCGCTGCCAAGCGCGCCCTGGAGATTGCTGCCGCCGGCGGCCACAGCCTGCTGCTGATCGGGCCCCCGGGCACCGGCAAATCGATGCTCGCGCA
>JBDSMV010000065.1:0-6354 GCA_039915715.1 Rubrivivax sp.
CCACCGGGAACGGTGGCCTACGAATGGACCGGCGCGATGCCGCAGCCGGCGCGCTTCGCAGCCGAGATGCCCGGGTCGATGCCGCCGGTGGCGCGCCCGGCGCGCGATGTCGAGGTAAAGGTGCGCAAGCCCTCAGGCGGTCATGGTGGGCACTGACCGCCGCAGCCCCGAGCCATTGTTTGTCCACCGATTCAACCGTTCAGACGTTTCTCGATGACCCAGGAGCTGACGATGAAGACACGATGCATTCCTATCTCCAAGTGCTTGACACTGGCTGGCACCCGCAGCGCCGCCGCCGGTTCGGCGCTCGGCATGGCCCTGACGGTTGCGGCAGTGTGTGCAGGTGCACTGGCAGCAGCGCCGGCCCAGGCTCACAGCGACACGCATGCCAAGCCGGGCGCGGCGGTTGCCAAGGAACAGAAGCCCTGGGGCATCGCCGGGGATGCAAAGGCCGCCAAGCGCACGATCGAGTTGCGCATGCTGGACACCATGCGTTTCGTTTCGGACAGGATCGATGTGCGACAGGGCGAAACCGTGCGCATCCGCGTTCGCAACGACGGCAAGCTGCTGCACGAATTCGTGCTCGGCACCAAGCCGACGTTGGAAGAGCATGCCGCCCTGATGCTCAAGTTTCCGAACATGGAGCACGACGAGCCCTACATGGTGCATGTGCCACCCGGCAAGACCGGTGAGATCGTCTGGACCTTCAACCGCGCCGGCAGTTTCGATTTCGCCTGCCTGATCGCCGGGCACTACCAGGCGGGCATGGTCGGTACGGTTCAGGTCACCGCCGGGCCTGTGGCTGCAGTCAAGTGATCCGCCGTGTGCCGATGGCAGCCATGCCCTTCGCCGATTCGATATTTCGCTTTCTTCAGATTTCTTTCGTTCCACCCAACCGGAGATTCACCATGAAAACGCAACTCAAGAAAATCCTCGCCACCGCTGCCCTGTCGCTGGCGCTGCCGATGGCTGTTCACACCGCTGCGCACGCGGCCGCACACACTGCCGGTGCACCCGCTGCCGACATGACCAGCGCCGAGGTGCGCAAGGTCGACAAGGAGCAAGGCAAGGTCACGCTCAAGCACGGCCCGATCAAGAACCTGGACATGCCCGGCATGACGATGGTGTTCAACGTCAAGGACAAGGCCATGCTCGACGGCGTCAAGGCCGGCGACAAGGTGAACTTCAAGGCCGCCGATATGGCCGGCAAGATGACGGTGACGGAAATGCAGCCGGCGAAATAGACCCGCCGGTTTCGGTCGGGGCTCGGCCCCGGCTAGCAGCGACCTCCGTTGTCAACGTTCGTTGGCCCCCAACCGGTCGAGGATCGGACACTCCGGCCGGGTGTCGCCCTGGCAACTGGAGGCCAAGGTCTGTAGCACGTTCTTCATCGACTGCATCTCGGCGATGCGGCGGTCCAGATCGTCGACCTGCTTCAGCGCCATGCGTTTGACATCCGCATTGGCGCGCTGGCGGTTCTGCTACAGCTTCAGCAGTTGGAGATCTCGGCCATGCCGAAGCCCAGCGGCGCGAGATTGCCGAGATGAAAGCGCTGATCCAGGAGCTCGACCGGCGCTGACCGGCGCCTTGCAGACCTCAGACGATGCGTTCGCCCGGGTTCGTGATCTTGCGCATCGGCTCGTAGCGGTCGCTGTCGACCATCAGCGGAAACGCGGCTTCACCGCCATCCCAGCGTGGATCTTCGATGCCTTCGAAAACCTCGCGCAGTCGCTGGCCCCAGGTGTCGTGGATCATGCGGAAATAGGGGTTGTGCTGGTCCATGCAGACATGCTCGTCCAGCTTCAGGCTGCCTTCGCGATAGACCAGCAGGTCCAGCGGCAGGCCCACGCTCAGGTTGCTCTTGAGCGTGTCGTCCATCGACACCAGCGCACATTTGGCGGCTTCGTCCAGGCGTGATTTCGGGGTCAGCGCACGGTCCAGAATCGGTTTGCCGTACTTGCTTTCGCCGATTTGGAAGAAGCAGGTTTCCCGCGTGGCCTCGATGAAGTTGCCGGCCGAATACACCAGAAACAAGCGCATTGCCTCGCCCTTGATCTGGCCACCGAAGATGAAGCTGGCGCTGAATTCGACCCCGGCGCGCTTCAGTGACGGGCCGTCTTCCTGATAGACGCGGCGCAAGGTGGCACCCAGCACGCGAGCAGCGTCGAACATGCTTTTCGCGTTCCAGATCGTGATCGGCGCGACATCGGCGTCGCCGGGGTCTTCGGAGTCGATGCTGTCGGCTTCGGCCTCGATCTTCTGCACCTGCAGCAACTCGCGCACGCTCTGGCTGATGCCCAGGTTGCCGGCCGACAGCATCACCATGCAGCGGTCGCCGGGCACCTCGTACAACATCATCTTTCTGAAAGTGCTGATGGCGTCGACGCCGGCGTTGGTGCGCGAGTCGGAAAGAAACACGAGCCCGGCGTTGAGGCGAATGCCCACGCAATAGGTCATTGATCGGGGTCCAGGTTGAGCCGTTTGAGGCGGTAGATCGCGTCCAGCGCGTCGCGGGGCGAGAGGCTATCAGGGTCGATCTCGGCCAGCGCCTGCGAGAGCCGCGCCGCGGCGCGATCTGCTGCTGCGTCGGTTGTGGTCGGAGCGGCATTCGGTTCGGTAGTCGCCGCCGCGTTGTCCGCGGCAGCATCGGGCAACGGCAGCAGCTGCGCGAACAAGTCCACCTGCGCCTGCCCCGCCAGGTCGCGCGCTTCCAGCGCCTCCAGCGTGGCGCGCGCCTGGCGCACCAGCGTGGCCGGCATGCCCGCCAGCCGCGCCACCTGCACGCCATAGCTGCGGCTGGCGGGGCCGGGGTCGATCTGGTGCAAGAAGACGATGTCGTGTCCCGACTCGACCGCGCCCACATGGACATTGGCGGCCTGGTGGTGGCGCGTGGGCAACTCGGTCAACTCGAAATAATGAGTGGCAAACAAGGTGAAGGACCGGTTGCGGTCGTGCAAATGGGCTGCGATGGCGCCGGCCAGGGCCAGACCGTCGAAGGTGCTGGTGCCGCGCCCGATCTCGTCCATCAGCACCAGGCTCTGGTCGGTGGCGCCATGCACGATGGCGGCGGCTTCGGTCATCTCGACCATGAAGGTGCTCTGCGCATTGGCCAGGTCGTCGGCCGCGCCGATGCGGGTGTGAACCGCATCGATCGGCCCCAGCCGGCAGGCACTGGCCGGCACATACGAGCCCATTGCCGCCAGCAGCACGGTCAGCGCCACCTGGCGCATGTAGGTGCTCTTGCCGCCCATGTTGGGGCCGGTGATGACGAGCATGCGGGTCTTGGCGTCGAGCCGACAAGGGTTGGCGATGAAGGCGCTGCCTTTGCCGTGCTGCGCGGTTTCTGCCAGCCGCGCTTCGACCACCGGGTGGCGCCCGGCTTCGATGTCGATTGCGGGGTAGGGCACGAACTGCGGCCGGCACCAGTTCAGCGTCGACGCCCGTTCGGCCAGCGCCGCCAGCGCGTCCAGCGCGGCCAACGAACGGCCGAGCGCCTGCAGCGCCGGCAGGTGCGCCTGCAACGCGTCCAGCAGTTGCTCGTACAAAAATTTCTCGCGCGCCAGAGCCCGTTCCTGCGCCGAGAGCGCCTTGTCTTCGAAGGCCTTTAATTCGGGTGTGGTGTAGCGCTCGGCGTTCTTCAGCGTTTGTCGGCGCTGGTAGTCCGCAGGCACCTTCGACAGCCCCGATGCCGTGACCTCGATCGTGAAGCCATGCACCTTGTTGAACAGCACCCGCAGGTTGCCGATGCCGGTGCGGCTGCGTTCGCGTGCTTCCAGCTCCAGCAAGAAGGCGTCGCAGTTGTCGTTGATGTTGCGCAGCTCGTCCAGGTCGGCATCGACACCGGTGGCGATCACGCCGCCATCGCGGAGCTGCACCGCGGGTTCTGCGGCAATCGCCAGCAGCACATCGGCCAGCGCTTCGTCAGGCTGCAGCGCGCTGTGAAGCTGGTCCAGCAACAACGTGCCTTGCGGGGCGACCGCGCGCAAGGCCGGCAACGCCGCCAGCGTCGCGCGCAGCCCCGCCAGCTCACGCGGTCGCGCTTGCCGCAGCGCCACTCGGGCACTGCTGCGCTCGACATCGCTGACCCCGCGCAGCGCCTCGCGCAGGGGCTCGAAGCCGCTGTCGACCAAGCGCGCGATGGCGTCGTGGCGTTGCGTGGCCATGCTGCGGTCGCGCAGCGGATGGGTGAGCCAGTGCCGCAGCGCGCGGCTGCCCATGCCGGTGCGGCAGGTGTCCAGTAGCGACAGCAGGGTCGGGCTGGTCTCGCCGCGCAAGGTGCTGGTCAGCTCCAGGTTGCGCAACGTGGCCGGTGGCAGGTGCAGCAGGTCGCTGTTGCGCTCGACCTGCAGGCTGCGCACATGCGCCAGCGCCTGACCCTGGGTGTGTTCGGCATAACTCAGCAGCGCGGCAGCGGCCGCATGGGCGGCAAGCAGGTGCTGCGCATCGAAACCCGCCAGGCTCGCCACCTGCAACTGGCTGCAGAGCTTGCGTTCGCCCAGCGTGCTGTCGAACTGCCAGGGCGGCCGCGCCGTGCGGGTGGCGCGGGTCTGCAACACTGCAGCGGGCAGCGCGCTGCCATCGTGCAGCAACTCGGCCGCGTCCAGTCGCGACAGCCACGCCGGCAGATCGCGGCCCGTGCATTCGCCGATGCCGAGTTGCCCGCTGGCCACGCCCAGCCATGCGAAGCCCCAGGTGTTCGTTTTCTCCGACCGGCGGTGCAGCGACAGCAGCAGCGTGTCCGCCCCGTCGGCCATCAGTTCGCTGTCGGTGACGGTGCCGGGCGTGACCACGCGCACCACCTTGCGTTCGACCGGGCCCTTGGCGAGTTTGGCGGTGGCCACATCGCCCACCTGCTCAGCCACCGCCACCGCTTCACCGAGCTTGATGAGCCGCGCCAGATACGACTCCACCGAATGCACCGGCACGCCGGCCATCACCACTGGCGCGCCGGCGCTCTGGCCGCGCGTGGTCAGCGTGATGTCCAGCAGCCGGTTGGCCTTGCGGGCGTCGTCCCAGAACAGTTCGTAGAAATCGCCCATGCGATAGAACACGAGCGTGTCGGGGAAGTCGGCCTTGATCGCCAGGTACTGGGCCATCATTGGAGAATGGTGTGAGACATCGACCTTCAGCAGTTCGGCGGTAGAGATTGCTTCGTCCATATAGCCCAACATCTTAGGCGTGTGGCGCGGCCGTTCGGGTGGCAAGCCGGCGCCAGCGAAGCGTCAATTCCGTTCCTCATGCGGAGCGCGCCGCTGGAGTCAGCCAGGTCCAGTTTCTGTGTGGTGGCGAGCTGCTCCGGACCCGCCGTTCGGGGGTGCCGGCAATCGGCCAACACCGGCTGTTCGCGCGGGCAGCTTTTATGCATCTCAACGAATCGTCCCCGCGCTTATGGCGACAGGAGGCAGCCGCCGGAAGGCGGCACAAAGCTACGCAGGCAAACGCAGGCAAACGCAGGTAATCGCAGGCGATCAGGGGAGTGATTGGACGCATTGATAGGCACCAAACCACGCGATTCAAGCTCGGTAGCAGCGGCTGCGAGCCACCGCTCGGCAGCCCGACCGGGAGCCGGGAGTCCACCCGCGCTTTCTCCGGTCTCAGCCTTGGCGATGGGCGTGAATCCTGAGACGATGGCATGCGCCTGCAGCTTCGCTGGAACCCGAGTTCCGACCGGATGCTGCCTGATGCAAGAAGCCTCTGTTCATGCCAACTCGATCGCCGTCTGACGCAGCGCTTGCAGGGTGCACAAGACGCCGGGGCTGGGGGAGTTTGCATGCCAGACCATGCCGAAGGGACCCGGCTCCGAAGTCAGTGTCAGGTGCAGCAGAGCGACATCGCCCCTGACCGCAAGCCTTCGGGCCAATCCAAGCGACACGACCGTCAACAAGTTTGAACCCGCAAGCATGCTGAGGTTGGTCGCGATCGCCGAACTCTCGATCCAGGCCGGCGGCGGCACCAGACCAGCGGAAATGAAGGTGTCGGCTATGCAGCGGCGCAATGCCGTGCCCGTCGGTGGCAGCAGCCAAGGGTGGGCGGCGGCTTCACGCCAACTCGCTGCGATGTCGCGGGCCAAAGGATGGTCCGGCGCACCGATGACCACATGGACGTCGTTGAACAGCACCTCGCAACCGATGCCCTCGGCGAATGCCCTGTCGTGCAGGCGCAGAACGAGGATGTCGTGCTCGCGGCGCAGAAAGCGCGGCCACAGCGTGGCGGCAATGTCGTCGCGCAGGTCAACCAGCAGCTTCGGCAATTCGGCCTTGATCCGAAGCACGGCCTTCGGTACCAACGACAAGCCCACGCCATGCTGAAAGCCGATGCTCACCTTGCCGCTCTGTCCGGCGCGAAGCGCATCCA
>JBDSMV010000101.1:0-3447 GCA_039915715.1 Rubrivivax sp.
CTCGCTCGAGCGCTGCCTCAAGCGCGGCCCGCATCGAGGTGCGTGACCTCTATGCGCTCTACCCGGACCTGTTCGTGGACGTGGCGGCCGAGCAGGCTGCGCTGCTGGGCGCGCGGCTGGTGGTGTGGTTGCATCCGATCCATTGGTACTCGATGACGCCGTTGATGAAGCTGTGGCTGGACGATGTGTTCGCATTCGGCTGGGCCTACGGACCCGGTGGCCGCGCGCTGGCCGGCAAGGACCTGTGGCTGGCGGCGTCGACCGGCGGGCCCGAGGACTCGTACCGGCCCGACGGCTACAACCGCTATTTCTTCGACGCCTACCTGCACCCCTACGAACAAACCGCGGCGCTGGTGGGCATGCGTTGGCTGCCACCGCTGCTGCTGCAAGGCGCGCACCGGGCGACCGGTGCCCAGATCGCCGAGCATGCCGCGCTCTTTGCCGATCGGCTGCTGCAGTGGCCGCACTGGCCCGAGATCGACGAGATGGAGCCGGTACCCGACTGCGCCGTGCCTGCCGATTCACGGCCGCAGGATTGACCCCCCAGCCTCGCGCATGGAACACGAAACCGCCTGGCTGACCTCGAGCCTGATCTATCTGGGTGCGGCCGTGCTGGCGGTGCCGCTGGCGCGGTTGCTGGGGTTGGGGTCGATCATCGGCTACCTGGTCGCCGGCATCGTCATCGGCCCGTTCGGACTGCGTCTGGTGACCGACCCGCAGTCGATGCTGCAGGTGGCCGAATTCGGCGTGGTGCTGATGCTGTTCCTGGTCGGGCTGGAGTTGGAACCGCGGCGGTTGTGGCAGTTGCGGCGGCCGATCTTCGGTTGGGGCAGCGCGCAACTGTTGGGGTCGGCACTGTTGATCGGCGGTGTGGCGGCGGCGGCCGGGGTCGATTGGCGCTTGGCGCTGGTGGCCGGGCTGGGACTGGGCCTGAGCTCGACCGCGATCGGTTTGTCGGTGCTGGCAGAACGCAACCTGATGGGCACCACCGCGGGCCGCTGCGTGCTGAGCGTGGCGCTGCTGCAGGACATCGCGGCGATCCCGATCCTGGCCGTGGTGCCGCTGCTGGCGCTGGCCGGTGCAGCGTCACCGGACGCCACGCAGGATCCGTGGCTTGCGGCGGCCAAGGCCTTCGGGGTGATCGCGGCCATCGTCTTCGGCGGCCGACTGCTGCTGCGCCCGGCGCTGCGCTGGATCGCCAGCAGCCGCACGCCGGAGATCTTCACCGCCGCGTCGCTGCTGCTGGTGGTGGCCACCGCGGCGCTGATGCACAGCGTCGGCCTGTCGATGGCACTCGGCGCCTTCCTGGCCGGCGTGCTGTTGGCCGAAAGCGAGTACCGGCGCGAGCTGGAAACCGACCTCGAGCCGTTCAAGGGACTGTTGCTCGGCCTGTTCTTCATCGCCGTCGGCATGACCATCGACTTCGCGGCGGTGTTGGCGCACCCGTGGATCGTCGCCGGGGTGGTCGCAGGCTTCCTGCTGCTGAAGATGTTCGTGCTGTGGGCCATGGCGCAGTGGATGCCGGTGCCGGCGGGCGAGCGGCCGGTGTTCGTGATCCTGCTCGCGCAAGGCGGCGAGTTCGGCTTCGTGGTGTTTCAGGCCGCCGCGGGTGCCGGCGCGATCAGCCCCGCGGCCTCGTCACTGCTGATCGCCGCAGTGGCGTTATCGATGGTGCTGACCCCGCTGCTGTTGCTGGCCGGCGACCGATGGTCGGCGCGTCGGGCGCTGCAGCAACCGTTGCCCGACGGCGTGGCCGAGATCGAAGACGAACAGCATGCCCCCATCATCATCTGCGGCTTCGGCCGCTATGGTCAGATCGTCGGCCGCTTGCTGTCGGCGAACGGTTTGTCGGCAACGGTGCTGGATCACAGCGCCGAGCAGGTGCAACTGGTGCGCCGCTTCGGCTCACCGGCCTTCTATGGCGATGCCACGCGACTCGATCTGCTGCGAACCGCTGGTGCGGCCAAGGCACGGGTGATCGTGGTGGCCATCGACGACATGCAGCAAGCGCTGAAAGTGGTGGACGTGGTGCAGCAGCATTTCAAGCAGGCCACGATCGTCGCCCGCGCCCGCGATGCCACCCACTGGATGGAACTGCATCGACGCGGCGTGCCATTCATCGAACGTGAAACCTTCGATGCGGCGCTGCTGAGCGGGCGCTGCGTGTTGGAAGCGATGGGTTTCGAACGCCACGCCGCACGCAATCAGGCGCTGCGGTTTCGCAAGCACACGATCGATCTGATGACGCAGATGGCGCCGCACCAAGGCGACCAGGGCCGGATGATCTCGTTGGCCAAGCAGGGCCGCTCGCAACTGGAGGCGATGTGGGCGCAAGAGCGCGCCGATCGGAGTGCGACGGCCGCGCGGCATGGGTGGCATCCGGACGAGGCCGTGACCGGCGATGTCGATTCGGAGGGCGATAGGGCCGGCGACAAGACGGCCGACGAAAGCCGCAGTTCAGCGATCCAGCCCACGACCCTGGGTGCTGACCGTCGCCACTGACGAGATCAGCGCTTCAGACCGCCGGCCCCAGCATCCGGCGCGGGTCGACCCAGGCATCGAAATCGACACCGCTGATGCCGCCGACTTCCAGTGCCGCAGCGCGCAATGTCGTTCCGTGCCGGTGGGCATGGCGGGCGATCTTGCTGGCGCGGTCGTAGCCGATGTGCGGCGCCAGTGCCGTCACCAGCATCAGCGAGCGCGACAGCAGGTCCTGCGTGCGCTCGGTGTCGGCTTCGATGCCGACCACGCAATGGGTGGCAAAACTGTGCATCGCGTCGGCCAGCAGGCGCACGCTGTCCAGCACGTCGTATGCAATCAAGGGCTTGTAGACATTGAGTTCGAACTGGCCCGAACTGGCCGCGAGGCCGATGGCCACGTCGTGGCCCAAGACCTGCGCGCACACCATCGTCAGCACCTCGACCTGCGTCGGGTTGACCTTGCCCGGCATGATCGAGCTGCCGGGTTCGTTCTCGGGCAGCCTGAGTTCGCCGATGCCCGCGCGCGGACCGCTGCCCATCAGCCGGATGTCATTGCCGATCTTGTTGAGCGCAATCGCCAGGCTGCGCAGCGCCGCGTGCAACAGCACCAGCGCTTCGTGGCCGGCCAGCGCCGCGAAACGGTTTTCGGCCACCACGAAGGGTTCGGCCAAACGCTGCGCCAGCCGCGCGGCCACGCGTTCACCGAACTCGGGATGGGTGTTGAGCCCGGTGCCGACCGCAGTGCCGCCGATCGCCAGCGAACGCAGCGCCGGCAGCGCCTGCTGCAGCGCGCGCTCGACGATCTGCAATTGCGCGTCGTAGCCGCCAAACTCTTGCCCCAACGTCACGGGCGTGGCGTCCTGCAGGTGCGTGCGGCCGATCTTCAGTACATCGGCCAACCCCGCCGCCTGCACCTGCAGCGCGCTGCGCAGGGCCGTCAGCGCCACGAATACACCGCGCATCTGCA
>JBDSMV010000116.1:0-8653 GCA_039915715.1 Rubrivivax sp.
ACGCAGCCAGAAGCTCTTGGCCAGCGCGCGCACTTCAAGCACCACCGGCGCCGCGGCATCCTTCGCAACCGCCGGGCCGTGGGCATGGCGGCCAGCGATGTGGTCGTCGATGACGAGCACGCGCGCCGGGTTGCCCTCCAGGCTCGGGCGACAGGCCAAAAGCGCCTTGGTGTAGTCGTCCTGCGGGTTCGTGAAGATGGCCTGCGCGGGCGCCTGTTCGCGAATCTGGCCATGGCGCATCACCACCACCTGGTCGGCGATCTCGCCCACCAGGCCCAGGTCGTGGCTGATAAACAGCACGCTCATGCGGTGGCTGGTCTTGAGCTTGGCCAGCAGCTCCAGGATCTGGCGCTGGATCGTCACGTCGAGCGCGGTGGTGGGCTCGTCGGCGATCAACAGCTTGGGTTCGCACGCCAGCGCCATCGCGATCATCACGCGCTGCTGCTGGCCGCCCGACATCTCGTGCGGATAGCTCTTGAGCCTGCGCGTGGGGTCGGGAATGCCAACCTCGCTCAACAGCGCTTCGGCGCGCTCCATCGCTGCACGGCGCGACAGCCCCATGTGGCGCTGCAGCGGTTCGCACAACTGCTGGCCGACATCGAACACCGGGTTCAGCGAACTCATCGGGTCCTGGAACACGCACGCGATTTCCTTGCCGCGCATCGCCTGCAGATCGGACTGCGACGCCTTCAGCAGGTCGGTGCCTTGCCACTCGATGCGACCGGTGCGCACCGCATTGTCGGGCAGCAGGTTCAGCACCGACATCGCGGTAACGCTCTTGCCCGAGCCCGATTCGCCCACCAATGCGACGGTGGTGTTCTCGGGGACGTCAAACGACAGGCCCTTGACCGCTTCGGCCATAACGCCGCCGCCCATGCGGAACGACACGCGCAGGTCCTGGATAGAAAGCAGCATGGTCAAGTTCCGGCGCCGGGCCGCCCCAATGCGGAACACGCCCCCTCGGGGGGCAGCGAACGAAGAGAGCGTGGGGGCCTCATGATTCCAGTCCCCGCAGTTTGGGGTCCAGCGCATCGCGCAGGGCGTCCGTCATCAAGCTGAACGCAGTCACGAACACCGCCATGAAAAGGGTGGCCGCCACCAGTTGCCACCAATAGCCCAGGATCAACTCGGTTTGCGCTTCAGCCAGCATCGTGCCCCAGCTGACCTGATCGACGCGCACCCCCAGGCCCAAGTACGACAGGATCACCTCGGCCTTGATGAAGCCCACCGTCAAGAGCGACATCCGCACCAGGATCACATGGCTGACGTTGGGAAGGATGTGACGGAACATGCGGCTGCTGGTGCTGGCGCCAATGGCCTCGGCGCTGCGCACGTACTCGCGGCTCGAATGTTTGAGGAACTCAGCCCGCACCTGGCGGTACATGCCGGTCCAGCCGGTCAGCGCCAGGATGATCACCACGCTTTGCACCCCGCGCCCCACCACCGCGGCAAAGGCGAAGATCAAGAGGATGTTGGGGATCGACTCGAAGACGTTGTAGAGCCATTCCAGGAAGTCGCCGACCTTGCCGCCGAAGAAGCCACCGAAGGCGCCCAGCGCGGTGCCGATCAGCGTCGCCACCACGGCCGCGGCCAAGCCGACGAAAACCGAGATCTCGGAGCCCTTGACGGCCTTCTCCAGCACGTTGCGGCCGAGCTTGTCGGCACCGAACGCCAAAGTCTGCGCCTTGACGGTGTCCACCGTCTTGAACGCCTTGGTGCGCTGGTCCCATTCGGCGTACTTCGGCGCCAGTGGATCGATTTCCGACAAGTCGACATTCGGCCCGGTGGGCCCTGCGATGGTGCCGATGGCCGCCGGCGGACGCGCGCCGATGAAGGTCGGCGGTGCATTGGGCACCGCCACCTCGTCCTGCCAGTGGCTGGCCACGATGTTGAGCGCCGACAGCGCGATCAGCACGATGAAGCCGGCCACGATCACCAGCGACCAGAAGCCGACGCGGTCTGCCTTGAAGCGCCGCCATGCGGCGGTCCAGACACCTTCGGAGATCTGCTGGGTGTCGTCCAGGCGCGCCTGAACTGGCAGCACCGCGCTCATTTCAGCACCACCCGTGGGTCGGCAATCTTGTAGGCCACGTCGGTCAGCAGGTTGATCAGCATCGTCAAAAAGGCGAGATAGATCGTGACCGCCTGGATCACGGGGAAGTCGCTGCGGTTGACGGCCAGCAGCACCTCGCGACCCAGGCCGGGGATGGAGAAGAAGACCTCGATCAGGAAGCTGCCGACGAAGATGCCCGGCAACTGCAGGCCGATGTTGGTCAGGATCGGGATCATCGCGTTGCGCAGCACATGGCGAAACAGCACCACGCGTTCGGTCATGCCCTTGGCGCGGGCGGTGCGCACATAGTCCTGGCCCAGCTCATCGAGCAGGAACGACCGGTACAAGCGCGTTTGCGGCGAGACACCCACCATCACCGCCAGCAGCACCGGCAGCGGCACATAGGTCACCAGATTCTTCCAGGTGCTGTCGCTCCAGCCCTGCACCGGGAACCAGCCGAGCTGAAAGCCGAACACATACTGGCCGACGATGATGTAGACCAGAAAGCTGATCGACAGCGCCACGGTGGTCGCCACCATGATCGCGCGGTCGCTGAACGAGCCGCGGCGGTAGGCCACCCACATCGCGATCGGCAGCGCCAGCAGCACGTCCAGCACCAGGATCGGGATCATCACCGTCAGGGTGGCCGGAAGGCGTGTGGCAAACAGGTTGCTGACCGATTCGTTGGTGGCCCAGCTCTTGCCCCAGTCGAAGGTGACGATCTGCTTGACGAAGATCCACAGCTGCACCCAGATCGGCTCGTTCAGACCCAGTTGTTCGCGGATCTGCGTGACCTGTTCGGGCGTGGCGTTGAGTCCGGCCAGCACCTCGGCCGGGTCACCGCCGAAGTACTTGAAGAGAAAGAACACCAGCAGGATCACACCCGCGAGCGTCGGGATCATCTGCCACAAGCGCCGGATCAGGTAGGCCGCCATCGGGTCGTAGGCTCCGCGGCCCGCTGCGGGTAGCGGTGGGCCATCAATAAAAAACGATCGGTCAGTGTAGGGGTGCAGGGTGTGGGCTTTCGCCAGTGATTCCCCCACCGCGGGCCTGCGGGTGCGACCGCCCCCGAGCGAACCTGCCGGACGCGACAGGCGCCCTAAGATCGAAGCTGCGTTCATGTCAGATGTGGATGCCTGAACCGATCACTGTTCGGAGACACCCGATGAAGCCCAGCGCCCTTTTCGCCCTCGTTCTCACGCTTGCTTTCGGCAGCCTGGCCGCGTGGTCGCCCAGCGCCGCGCAAGCCCAGCAGCGCAGTGACCACAAGGTGCTGCGCTATGCGTTTCCGGTTGCCGAGACCGGCTTCGACCCGGTGGTGCTGAGTGATCTGTACTCGCGCAACATCACCGCGGTGATCTTCGATGCCCCGCTGGAATTCGCCTTTCTGGAACGACCGGCGCGCATGCGGCCCAACACCGCGGCCGAGATGCCCACCATCTCTGACGACTTCACCACCTTCACCTTCAAGATCAAGCCCGGCATCTACTTCGCCGATGACCCGGCTTTCAAGGGCAGCAAGCGCGAGCTGGTGGCGGCCGACTATGTGTATGCGCTCAAGCGCCACTACGACCCGCAGTGGAAGAGCCCGAATCTCTACATCCTCGAGGGTTCCGGCATCGTCGGCCTGTCGGAGTTGCGCAAGAAGGGGATGGCGGACAAGACGCCCTTCAACTACGACACCGTGGTCGAGGGCCTGAAGACACTGGACCGCTACACCTTCCAGATCAAGCTGGCCGGCCCCGACCCGCGCTTCGTGCTGCAGATGACCGACAGCTCGGTGTTCGGCGCGATGGCACGCGAGGTGGTGGAGTTCTACGGCGACAAGATCGCCGAGCACCCGGTGGGCACCGGGCCGTACCGGCTGTCGGCGTGGAAGCGCAGCTCGCGCATCACACTGACCAGGAACCCGAACTACCGCGAGGTGATCTACAACGAAACCGCACCCGCCAACAACCCCGTGTTGGCTGCGCAGGTGGCGCAGTTGCAGGGCAAGCGCCTGCCGATGATCGACGAGGTGCAGATCTCGATCATCGAAGAAGCGCAGCCGCGCTGGCTGAGCTTCCTGAACGAAGAGCAGGACCTGATCGAGCAGGTGCCGGCTGAGTTCTCGACCGTGGCTTTTCCGAACAACAAGCTGGCGCCGAACCTGTCCAAGCGCGGCATCCGCATGGTTCGGTATGTGCGAGCGGCGGTGGCGGTCAGCTACTTCGGCATGGAAAACGCCGTGGTCGGCGGCTACACCCCAGAGAAGGTGGCGCTGCGCCGCGCCATTGCGATGGGCGTTGATGTGGACCGCGAGATTCGCATCGTGCGCCGTGGCCAGGCCATTCCGGCGCAAGGACCGATCTCGCCCGAAGTCTTTGGCTACGACAAAAACTTCAAGTCCGAGATGAGCGACTACGACGTGGGCCGCGCCAAGGCGCTGCTGGACGTGTATGGCTATGTCGACAAGAACGGCGACGGCTGGCGCGACCTGCCCGACGGCAAGCCGCTGCTGATCGAATACACCACCCAACCGGACCAGGTCAGCCGCCAGTTGAGTGAGCTGTGGCAGAAGAACCTGAAGGCGATCGGCATCAAGGTCGAGTTCAAGACTGCCAAATGGCCCGAGAACCTGAAGAGCTCACGTGCGGGCAAGCTGATGATGTGGGGCGTGGGTTGGCTCACGAGCTTGCCCGACGGCGACACCTTCCTGGCGTTAGGTTACGGCCCGAACAAAGGCGCTGCCAACCACGCACGCTTCGACCTGCCTGCCTTCAATGCGCTGTACGAACAGCAACGCGTGCTGCCAGACGGTCCAGAGCGCCTGAAGGTGATGCAGGATGCCGCCAAGCTGATGGTCGCCTACATGCCCTACAAGGTGCACGTGCACACCATCAGCACCGACCTGGCCCAGCCGTGGGTCAAGGGCTACACCCGCAACCTGGCGGTGCGCGACTTCTGGAAGTACGTCGACATCGACCTCCAAACGCTGCGCGAACGCGGCGGGGCATCGCAGTAACCCCTGCGGCGGCACGGCACGCGTGAAGCGTCGGCCGCTGATCGTCGGCGGCCCCGCGGTCCTGGCGAGGATGAGCGGACCGAGCGCCCGCGCGACGGGCGCATCGGGCGCACCCGTCGTGCGGGCGGACGCCGACACCCGCACGCTGCGCATCGCGTTCCCGACCCCGGAAACCACGCTCGATCCGCCGCAAACCCAGTCCGACAACAACACCGTCACGCTGCTGGCGCAGATTCTCGAAGCACCGCTGTGCTACGACTACCTGGCGCGGCCGGCGCGCCTGCTGCCCTGCACTGCACAAGCACTGCCCGACATCTCGGCCGACGGGCGCGTGTTCACCTTGCGCATCAAGCCCGGCATCGTCTTCAGCGACCACCCGGCGTTCAAGGGCCGGCCGCGCGAACTGGTCGCGGCCGACTATGTGTATGCGCTGAAGCGCTTCTATGACCCGCGCTGGAAATCGGCCGATCTGTACATCTTCGAATCGCTGAAGCTGCCCGGCTTGTCCGAGTTGAGAGACCGCGCGGTGAAGACGAAACAGCCCTTCGACTACGACACGCAAGTCGAAGGCGCGCGCGCAGTGGACCGCCACACCCTGCGCCTCACGCTCGGCGTCGCCGACCCACGCTTCGTCTTCCAACTGGCCAGCGCCGGGGTGCTGGGCGCGGTGGCACGCGAGGTGGTCGACTTCCATGGCGACGCCATCGGCGACCACCCGGTGGGCACCGGCGCGTTCATGCTCAAGCGCTGGCGCCGTGCATCGCAGATCGAGTTGGTCAAGTCGCCCACCTGGCGCGGTGACAGCTACGGCGGCACCCCGGCCGACGATCCGATCGCACGGCAGGCGGCAGCCCAACTGCGAGGCCAGCCGCTGCCGCGCGTGGACCGTGTGCTGGTCGAGATCGTCGAAGAAAGCCAGCCGCGCTGGCTCTCGTTTTTGAACGGCAGCTACGAATGGCTGCAGGTGCCCGGCCCGTTCCGCGCCCAGGCGGCGCCGGGCGGCGAACTGGCGCCGTACCTGGCCAAGCGCGGCATGCGTTTGCAGGCCACGCTGGACCCCGCCATCGCCATGAGCTTCTTCTTCATGGCGCATCCGCTGGTGGGGGGCTACACCGCAGAGAAGGTGGCGCTGCGCCGCGCCATCGGGCTGGCTTTCGACGGGGCAGCCTACATCCGCAACGTGATGGGCGGCTTCGCGTTGACAGCGCAGTCGACGATCGCGCCGTTCACCAGCGGCTACGACCCGGCCTACAAGAGCGAGATGAGCGACCACGACCCGGCACGCGCCAAGGCGCTGCTGGACATGCACGGCTACATCGATCGCGACGGCGACGGTTGGCGCGAACAACCTGACGGCCAGCCGCTGACGCTGGTGCGCTCCAGCGCCGGCAGCCAACAGGATCGCGCCAACAACGAGGTCTGGAAGCGCAGCATGGACGCGGTCGGTTTGCGGATGCAGTTCGACATCTCGAGCTGGCCCGAACTGCTGAAGAAGACCCGCGCCGGCAATCTGATGATGTGGGGCTACTCGTGGTCGGCGGGGTCACCCGACGGCGGCTTCTTCCTGGCGATCGCCTATGGCCCGAACGCAGCGGAAGCCAACGACCCGCGCTTTGCCTTGCCGGTCTTTGACCGCTTGTTCGAGCGTCAGCGCGAGTTGCCCGATGGAGCCGAACGTGCGGCACTGATGCGCCGTGCCCAGAACCTGCTGGTGGCGTACATGCCCTACAAAGTGCATGCACATCCGCAGTCTCTGACGCTGGTGCAGCCATGGACCACCGGCTACTGGCGGCATCCGTTCATGCGCGATACCTGGCGCTTCGTGGGGGTCGAGGGGTCTGGCTGAGTCGCGCACAAAAGGGGCGCTGCCGACGGCGATCGTGGCCGGCGGGACGGTGACTACGCGTGTCGATTCGCATACCGTTCAAAACTGAAAATCGAGCATGCTTTCGGCAGGGGATGTCAGCGGGGTCGAACGACGGTACCCTCTTCGCCACAGACTTTCGCGAGTGGAGGCCAGCGGTGGGACTGCAATGCTGCACAGGGGCGCAGATGAGTTGCTCGATGGGTTCCTCGCCCGCGGGCTTCAGCGCCCGGCCACGGCCCCTGACCACGTCCGGCATGCCGGTCGGCAACATCGACGACCACGTGCCGATGATGAATATCGCGCCCTTCGGTCTGTGCCGAAGCCCCGCCAACCCGACGGTGGCGGCGGCCACCGCAGCCGCTGCTGGAACGTTGACGCCGCAGCCCTGCATTCCCGCCACGGCCTCGCCCTGGGCGCCCGGCGCGCTGAAGGTGTCGATTGACGGCATGCCCGCGCTCGACAACGGCTCGACGCTGAGTTGCATGTGGCTGGGGACGGTCAGTTTTATGGATGCGGGGCAGGTGGCGTTGACGATTCCATGAAACCCCGAACGTTCGGAGTTAGCCCCGCACGCTCCGGATCAGCAAGTAGATGGCGGAGCCGCGTCTGGTGCGCGCGACATGCACGTTCTCCGGCTTGCGCTGGTACCGCACCTCGATTGATTTCACCGTGGCGCCGCTGCTGCGGTTCTCGCTCTTTTGCAACGGCCACAAGTTGGCGATGTCGTCCGGGCCGCCGATCTGACGCTCCATCACATGGTCGCCGTCCATGCCGTCGTCCAACGCGCGGTAGCCGAACGGGAAGAACCGCTGGTTGATCTTGCCGCCGCCGCCGGTGCTGCCCTTGTCTTCGTAGCGCAGTTTCACGCCCGGCGCGATGCTCGCGAATTGCGGCGACAGTCCGACCTTGTTGCCATCGGGCAGCGCCTGTGACGGGCCACCCGTCGGCGTGTAGCGCCTGACCTGCCCGTCCCAGGCGGCGAAGGTGGCCGTCGTTCCCAATGCCGGGTGAGACTTGAAGGGTTCCTGCACCAGCAGCGCAGACTTGGCGTTGCTGGCGGGCAGCCCCTTCAGGATCCTCTGGGCAATCGGTTCGGCCGACCGGGGGCCGACATAGATGGTCGGGTACAGAGCCACCCGCCGTTTGGGATAGTCGATGGGCAGCGGGTCGTCTTCGCTCCCTTCGCCGGCGGCCTTGGACAAAATGGCATCGAGTGCCGAGCCCAGCCGGTTGAATTGAACGGTCAACGCCGCGTCGAGTGCGCTGACTTTGGCCTCGTCCGGAAGGGCGACCGACTGTGCTGCCACGATGCCGGCCGTCAGCTTCTCGATCTCCGATTGCGCTGCAGCCACCTCGGCACGCTGCACATCGGTGCCCTTCACGGTACTGAACTGGCTCACGAAGACGATCGGCGTCAGCGGCGCGGAGTGAACCATCAACCGCGCACTGCGTTCGTCGCCGTCGAACTGCAGGGAGTGTCGCTCATCGCCACGGCCCACGGCGCGGCGCTTGCGCCACCATTGCAGCAGTCGCTTGACCCCTGCTTTCGCGCCGACAACCACGCGGCGCCCCAGCGTGACGATCCAACGGACGACCTTGTCCAACGCCTTGTCGATCGGCGCGCGGATGCGGGCGATCACGGCCCGCACCTGATCGGCCACCTTGCCCAGACCCGCGAAGCCCGCGAGGAAGTTGACAGCCAGGGTCAGGAGCCCTGCCAAGGTGGTTT
>JBDSMV010000121.1:0-11592 GCA_039915715.1 Rubrivivax sp.
ACGCAGGGTGCCGGGCAGGTGCTTCCCGCCGCTGCGCGCGACAATTGCACGGCCGCCACAGGAGCACCACCGATGAAGCCTTCGACCGAACCCGCACCGTCGACCCCATCGTCGTCCCTGCCCAAACCTGCGGCCGGCTACAAGACGCTCGAGGACGCGATCGGCTCGACCCCGCTGGTGCAACTGCAGCGCCTGCCTGCAGGCGCCGGCAGCGCACGCGGCAATGTGATCCTGGGCAAGCTCGAAGGCAACAACCCGGCCGGCTCGGTCAAGGACCGACCCGCCATTGGCATGATCCGCGGAGCCGAGGCGCGCGGCGAAATCCGGCCCGGCGACACATTGATCGAAGCCACCTCGGGCAACACCGGCATCGCGCTGGCGATGGCGGCTGCGATTCGCGGCTATCGCATGGTGCTGATCATGCCGGAGGACCTGTCGATCGAACGTGCGCAGACCATGAAGGCTTTTGGTGCCGAGCTGATTCTGACCCCGCGTGCCGGCGGCATGGAGAGCGCCCGCGACCTGGCCGAGCAGATGCAGCGAGACGGCAAGGGCCGGGTGCTGGACCAGTTTGCCAACGCCGACAACCCGCAGGTGCATTACGACACCACCGGCCCCGAAATCTGGCGCGACACCGGGGGCCGCATCACGCATTTCGTCAGCGCGATGGGTACCACCGGCACCATCAGCGGCGTGTCGCGCTATCTGCGCGAGCAGAACCCTGGCGTGCGCATCGTCGGCGCGCAGCCGGCCGAAGGCTCACGCATTCCGGGCATCCGCAAGTGGCCGGAGGCCTACCTGCCGAAGATCTACGACCCGAAAGCGGTCGATGAACTGGTGCTGGTGAGCCAGGACGATGCCGAGGAGATGGCGCGCCGCATGGCACGTGAAGAAGGCCTGTTCGCCGGCATCTCGGCCGCTGGCGCGTGCTGGGTGGCACTGCAGATCGCGCAGCAGGCGAGCGACGCCACGATCGTTTTCATCGTCTGTGACCGCGGCGACCGCTACTTGTCCACCGGGGTCTTTCCCGCATGACGGCTGTGCCGGCGTCGTCCGCGAAGCACTGCCTTCAGTGCGGCACCGCTTTGGCGATGATCACCGTCGAAGAGGACGGCGGTCCGACCGAACGGCTGCGCTGCCCCGCTTGCGGCTGGACCCACTGGAACAACCCGACCCCCGTGTTGGCCGGGGTGCTGGAGTGCAGCGACCAGGGCGGACGGGTGCTGTTGGCGCGCAACGCCGCTTGGAAGGGGCGCATGTTTGCGCTCATCACCGGTTTCATGGAGGCCGGCGAGACGCCCGAGGAAGGCATCACTCGCGAGATTGCCGAAGAGACGTCGCTGCAGGTGCAACACCTGAAGCTGATCGGCGTCTACGACTTCCAGCGCATGAACCAGATCATCATCGCCTACCACGCGCAGGTGCAGGGCGAAGTGAAGCTGTCGCCGGAGCTGGCCGAGTACAAGCTCTACGAGCCGCAGGATCTGCGCTGCTGGCGCGCTGGCACGGGCCATGCGCTGGCCGACTGGCTGCGGTCGCGCGGGCATGAGCCGCAATACATCGACCTGCCGCCGCGCTCCTAGAATCCACGCCCATGGACGCCAGCAAAGAAATCGACACCCGGGGGCTGAACTGCCCGTTGCCCATCCTCAAAGCCAAGAAGGCGCTGGCCGACATGGCCAGCGGCGAGGTGTTGAAGGTGGTCTCCACCGACCCCGGCTCGGTGCGCGACTTCCAGGCCTTCGCGCGCCAGACCGGCAACGAACTGGTGGGGCAGGAAACCGGTGGGGCCGACTTCATCCACCTGCTGCGGCGCCGCTGAAGCGGCTTCCCCGGCGCGGCGCTTCAGGCACGGGATTCGAGGTCGAGCCCGGCCAGAAATTCGCGGAAGCCCGGTCCCAGTTGCGGGTGCGCCAGCGCCAGCTCGACATTGGCTTCCAGAAAGCCTTCCTTGCTGCCGCAGTCGTAGCGCTTGCCGCGGTAGCGGTACGCAAAAACCTTCTCGCGCCGCAGCAGCGAGCTGATGCCGTCGGTAAGCTGGATCTCGCCGCCCACGCCGCGCTGTTGAGTCGCGATCTCGTGGAACACCCCGGGCGTGAGGATGTAGCGTCCCGCCACCGCCAGCCGTGAGGGCGCGTCTTCGGGGGCTGGCTTCTCGACGAAGCGGTTGACGTCGATCACGCGGTCGTTGATCTCGTTGCCGGCCACGATGCCATAGCGGCGCGTGTGCTCGGCCGGCACCTCCTGCACCGCCAGGATCGACGCCCGCCATTCGCCGAACTGCTCGACCATCTGCGCCAGCACCGGTGGCTCGCCGACCATCAGGTCGTCGGCGAGCAACACCGCGAAGGGCTCCTTGCCGATCAGCCTCTGGCCGCACAGCACCGCATGCCCAAGGCCGAGTGCCTGCGGCTGGCGCACATAGATGCACTGCATGTCGTCGGGTTTGACGCTGCGCACCACGTCGAGCAACTCCTGCTTGCCCGCCTGTTCCAGCGCCACTTCGAGCTCGAAGGTCATGTCGAAATGGTCTTCGATCGGGCGCTTGTGGCGCCCGGTGACGAAGATCATCTCGCGCACCCCGGCCGCATAGGCTTCCTCGACCGCATACTGGATCAGAGGCTTGTCGACCACCGGCAGCATCTCTTTGGGTTGCGCCTTGGTGGCCGGCAGGAAACGCGTGCCCAGGCCCGCAACTGGGAAAATGGCCTTCTGTACCAGCATCGGTTCCTTAGAATTTGACATGCCGAGTCGACTGTCGACATCGTGCGTTGCCGGGGATTCTGGCATTGCCGCCCCGGCACCGGCGACTGCCCCCGAAGGGGCCGTGGCCGCAGCCTGCCGAACCTCGCACAACTTCAGTACTTCCGTCGACCCCCTGTCCACCGCCAACGTGTTCTTGTCCGCGCCGCCATGACCGTGTTGATCGTCGAGCCGCTGGACATCGATGTGCTGCACTGGTTGGGCGAGCGCCACGCCGTGCAGCTCGCACCCGAACTGGCGACGGACCTGCGGGCCTTCAGGCGGGCCCTGTCCGCGGTCAGGGCCGTGATCGCGCCACCCTCGGTGCCGCTGGACGCCCCGACGCTGCAGTGGGCGCCGCATCTGCGCATCGTCGGGCGGCTGTCGGCCGGCAGCGAGAACATCGACACCGAAACCTGCACGCGTCTGGGCATCGAGGTGGTTCGTCCCGCTGGAGACGCTGCGACCGCCGAAGCCGAGTTCGTCGTGGGTGCGTTGCTGCAGATGCTGCGTCGCGTGCCGATCCTGAGCGACGGCGGTCTGCTGGTGGGCCGCAAACTGGGAGGCTCCACCGTGGGGATCGTCGGCATGGCGGCCCCCGTGCAGTCACTGGTGCCGCTGCTGTCCGCCTTCGGCGCGCGAATGGTCGGCTACGACCCCGGCCTGCATGCCATCGACCCGGCCTGGCGGCGGCTGGGAGTCGAGCCACTGGGCCTGACCGAGTTGCTGCGTGCGTCCGACGCGGTGGCGGTGCTGCTGCCGTACTACCCGCGTTATGTGGGCCTTTTTGGTGAGCGCCTGCTGGCGGAGTGTCGGCGCGACCAGGTCATCGTGAGCCTGTCGCATTCCAGTCTCTTCGATGCGGCTGCGCTGGCGCAGGCGCTGACGGTCGGCCCGCTGGCTGCCGCCTGGTTCGACAGTGCCGAACCGGGCCTGCTGGACCACGGCCGGCCGCTGTGCCATGTCGACACCCTGCAGGTGACCCCGCGGGTCAGCGGCACCACGTTGCAGTCGCGCACCCGCAGTGCGTGGTCGGTGGTGCGGCGGCTGGACGAACTGCTGCGTTCGCTGCCGCCCACCTCCACTTTCAAACCGGGGCCGAAAGCCGCTCCCGCTGGCTCTGAAGGCGCTCCAGCGCCTGTCTGAAATCGGCCAGACGGGCGCGTTCCTGCTCGACCACACTGGGCTTGGCACGCGAAACGAAAGCGTCGTTGGAGAGCTTGGATTCGGCGCGCCCGATCTCACCCTGCAACCGTGTGATCTCCTTGCCCAGCCGCTCCTGTTCGGCCACGAGGTCGACCTGCACGTGCAGTGCCAGACGCAGGTCGCCCGACACCGCCACTGGCGCGGCTGCGGTGGCACCCGCGAACGCGGCTTCGTCGGCCAGCGGCCTGACTTCAGACAACCGCAGCAGTGCGATCAGCAGCGGGGTGGCCGCTGCCACGAAGCTGGCGTCGCCCAAGGTCAGCAGCGGCACCTTCTCGGCCGGCGACAGGTTCATCTCGCTGCGCAGGCGACGGCATTCCAGCACCACGGCCTTGAGCCGCTGCATCCAGGCCTCGGCCTGCGGGTCGATCTTGCCGAGTTGCGCTTCGGGGTAGGGCGCAGTGACGATGCCGCTGGCGTCGTCATCGGGCTTGCACCCGGCCACCGGGGCCACCGCTTGCCACAGTTCGGCGGTCACGAACGGGGCCAGCGGGTGCATCAGGCGCAGCACCGCTTCCAGCGTGCGGATCAGGGTGCGGCGGGTGGCGCGCTGGGCGCCTTCGTCGCCGGCTTTGGCGGCCTCGGCCAGCTGCACCTTGGCAATTTCCAGATACCAGTCGCAGTACTCGTCCCAGACGAAGCCGTAGATCGGATTGGCGACGTTGTCGAGCCGGTAGTCGGCAAAGCCTTGCGCCACCGCGGCTTCGACGCGCTGCAACTCGCCGCTGATCCAGCGGTCGGCCAACGAGAACCGCAGGTAGCCATGGAAGGGGCCGGCGGGCTTCGCCTCGCGGCCATCGGCATCGAGCACCGGGGCGGCACATTCGGCCTTGGTGTGGGCCTCAAGCCCGCAGTCCTGGCCTTCGCAGTGCATCAGCACGAAGCGGGTCGCGTTCCAGAGCTTGTTGCAGAAATTGCGCCAGCCTTCGCAACGTTTGGCATCGAAGTTGATGTTGCGGCCGAGCGTGGCGTAGCTGGCCATCGTCAGGCGCAGGGCATCGGCGCCGAAGGCCGGTATGCCGGCCGGGAACTCGCGTTCGGTGTCCTTGCGAACCCGTGGCGCGGTTTCCGGGCGGCGCAGTCCCACCACTCGCTTGTCCAGCAGCGGTGCGAGCGCGATGCCGTCGATCAGGTCCACCGGGTCGAGCACGTTGCCTTCGCTCTTGCTCATCTTCTGGCCTTGCGCGTCGCGCACCAGGCCGTGGATGTAGACATCCCTGAACGGCACCTTGCCGGTGAAGTGGGTGGTCATCATGATCATCCGGGCGACCCAGAAGAAGATGATGTCGAAACCGGTCACCAGCACCGTCGAGGGCAGGAACAGCGACTGTTCCGGCGTCTCTTCGGGCCAGCCCATGGTCGAGAACGGCACCAGCGCCGACGAATACCAGGTGTCGAGCACGTCCTCGTCGCGCGTCAGCGCGCCGCGGTAGCCGTCGGCTGCGGCGCGTTGGCGCGCTTCGGCTTCGTCGCGTGCCACCCAGACCCTGCCGTCGCTGCCGTACCACGCGGGGATCTGGTGGCCCCACCAGAGCTGGCGGCTGATGCACCAGTCCTGCAGGTTGTCCATCCAGTGGTCATAGGTGTTGACCCACTGCTCTGGCACGAATCGCACCTGCCCGCTCTTGACTGCATCGCGCGCCTTCTGGCCGATGCTGCGGCCGTCGGCGGTGGGCTTCTCGACCGCCACGAACCACTGCTCGGTCAGCATCGGCTCGACCACCTGACCGGTGCGGGCACAGGTGGGCACAACCATTGTGTGGGGCTTGCTCTCGATCAGCAAACCCTGTGATTCGAGATCGCGCAGCACCGCCTTGCGGGCGTCGAAGCGGTCCAGGCCGCGATAGGCCACCGGGCCGGCGTCGTTGATCTTGGCGTCGAAGGTGAAGATCGTGATCAGCGGCAAATCGTGCCGCTGCGCGCAGGCGTAGTCGTTGAAGTCGTGCGCGCCGGTGATCTTGACGGTGCCCGAGCCGAAGTCGCGATCGACGAAATCGTCGGCAATGATCGGGATGCGGCGGTCGCACAAGGGCAGGTCGACGAACTGGCCCACCAGGTGGCGGTAGCGTTCATCTTCAGGGTGCACCGCCAGCGCGCCATCGGCCAGCATGGTCTCGGGCCGGGTGGTAGCGATCGTCATGCCGGCCTGCAGCACGCCTTCGATCGGTTGCGGCCCGTTGCTGAACGGGTAGCGGATGTAGTGCATGCGGCCGTCGGTCTCGACGCCTTCGACTTCCAGGTCGGACACTGCCGAGCGCAACACCGGGTCCCAGTTGACGAGCCGTTTGCCGCGGTAGATGAGGCCGTCGTCGTGCAGGCGCACGAAGGTCTCTGTGACCACCTGCGACCGCCGCGCGTCCATCGTGAAGTACTCGCGCGACCAGTCGACGCTGGCGCCCATGCGGCGCATCTGGTTGGCGATGGTGGCGCCCGAGGTGTCCTTCCAGTCCCAGACCTGGGCGACGAAGTTCTTGCGGCCCAGCTCGTGCCGAGACAGTCCGCTGTCTTGCAACTGACGTTCGACCACGATCTGGGTCGCGATGCCGGCGTGGTCCATGCCGGGCACCCACACGGTGTTGAAGCCGCGCATGCGATGAAAGCGCGTCAGCGCGTCCATGATCGTCTGGTTGAAGGCATGGCCCATGTGCAGCGTGCCGGTGACATTGGGTGGCGGCAGCTGGATGCTGAACGAGGGCTTTGACGCGTCGAGCGTGGGTGCGTGGGCGGGGTTGTCGGCCCAGGCCTTGCCCCAGCGGGCCTCGATGGCAGCGGGTTCGAAGGACTTTGCGAGTTCGGTCATGATGTTGCCGGCTGGATCGTTGGGTGCCTGCACCGTCGGCGCTTGCGGCTGGGGGGTTGCCTGTCCGGCATGGCGCGTGCGCCATCGCTGGGGTGAGGCCTGCCGCCAGCGGGGTCTGGATTCTAGGTGTCGATGCGTTTGAAGACCGGGCTCGCGATGGTTCGCGGGCGGTCGCTGGAGCGATGTGGATGGCGCTGATTTCGTGCGAGAGCAGGGCGCGTGTTGCGTTGCCTGCGGTGGCCCGGGCTGCGGCAGCCGGCTGCCTGGCGTTGCTGCTGTCGGCCTGCGGAGGGGGAGGCGGCGACGGTGGCGCCGGGTCGCCTGGCGGCCAATCACAGAGTTGCAGCGCCACCGATCAGAAGCGCTGGCTCGCCGACTACATGGACGAGTGGTACTTCTGGTATCGGATCTCCCCGCGGCCGGAACCCGGCCCTTACGCCGATGCCGATGCCTATCTGCGGGCCTTGCTGTACACCGGCAGCGACGCCCGCTTTCCGGCCGACCGATACAGCGGCAGCCAGACCACGGCGAGTTTCAACCGCCTGTTCGGCGATGGCGAAACCTTGGGCTACGGCATGTCGGTAGCCGGGCTGGAAGTGCTGGGCGACCCGAGCCAGCCGCTGATCGTGAGGCTCGTGGAGCCGCAGTCACCGGCTGCGACGCAAGGGGTTCAACGCGGAGACCGGGTGGTCTCGATCAACGGCCGCCCGGCTGCCGACGTCATCGCAGCGAACGATTTTTCGGCCCTGAGCGCGAACGAAGTCGGCGAAACCTTGAGCCTGCAGTTGCGCCGCGACGGTATCGAGCGCACCGTGGTGCTGCGGTCGGCCGTGTTTGCCTTGACTCCGGTGTCCGGCACGGCCGTGTTCCGCACCGCAGGTGGCAGGCAGATGGGCTACCTGTCGGTCAAGGACATGATCACGCAGTCGTTGCAGCCCAGCGATGCCGCGTTTGCGCAGTTCAGGGCCGCGTCGGTGGCGGATCTGGTCCTGGACCTGCGCTACAACGGGGGCGGTCTGGTGTCGGCCGCGGCGACGCTGGCTTCTTACGCGGCCGGACAGCGCGGCGCTGGGCAGACCTTTGCCAACCTGCTCTACAACGACAAGCGGGCGGCCGCGAACAACCAGCGCTATGCCTTCGAGGACAAGGGCAACGCGCTCGGCTTGCCCAGGGTCTATGTCTTGATGGGCAGGCGAACCTGCTCGGCCAGCGAACAGGTCATCAACGGCCTGCGAGGCATCGGCATCGAAGTCGTTGCCATCGGCGAGGCCACTTGCGGCAAGCCGGTCGGCTTTCTGCCCACTGCCAATTGCGGTCGCACGTGGAGCATCGTCAATTTCGAGAGTGTCAATCAGCGCAACGAGGGCCGCTATTTCGACGGCTTCGCTCCAGTCTGTGCGGTGGCCGAAGACTTCAACGTCGAGCAGGCCGGTGCAGCGGACCCGCTGCTGCGCGCTGCCCGCCATCACGCCGACACCGGCACTTGCCCTGCTGCATCTGTGTCAATGCGGGCAACTGCCGCGCGCCGAGGGAGCGACGGGCTGCGCGCACGGCCCGCATTCGTCGGCGAGGAGGGTGCCGGACAGGTGTTGCGGTGACGTCGGTTGCATGCGCGGGTCGGCTCCTGGCGCTTCGATGCGACCGGCCTCCCCGTCAGGGCTCGATCGATTCAGGACTGGGCCCGCTTACCGGCCCGGGCGGCAGACCAAAGCTGTCGTTGAACGTGAACAGCACCGAAAGGTAGAACACCGAGATGAACACCGCCCACACCAGCATCACCACCACCATCGTCATGCCCGGCATGCCGAACGCGCTCAGCAGCACCGCCAGCAGCAGCACCACCATCGGCAATGGCAAGGCCGCCAGCGCCACCCAGACCAGGCCGTAGAGGGCGAAGGCGCCGCGCGCCCGCCACAGCGCCAATGTGCTGGAGAACAGCGACTGCCACACCCCCTGGCCGCCCCAGTGCACCAGCGGTGCGGCATGCCAGAACGGAATCGACACCAACCCACCCACCAGCGACATCGTGAAGGTGGCGGTGCGCACGCCGCCATCGGCCTGCATGGCCTCGATCAGCCCTTGCTCGGTGGTGCCGCTGCCGATCAACGCCTGCATGCGGCCGATGGCGTCGCCCGACACCGCATTGGCCAGCCACACGGTCGCCAGCATGCACAGGCCGTAGAGGGTGCACAGCATTACCAAGGCGCGGCGCCGCGCGGCGTCGGTGCGCAGCGGCTCGATGTATTGCGAGAACCGCACCGGCCCGTCGAGCAGGGCCGACCGCCCCGCGACCATGAAACCGAGCGACAGCAGCGGCAGGCTGAACATGACCAGCAGCCCCACCAGCGGCAGCTGAGCGAACAGCACGAAGGCCACCACATAGATCGCCAGCAACGCCAGGAACGACAGCGGCCGTCGCATGAAAAGCCGAAACGCGTCGGTGACCCAGCGCACGCCTTGCGAAGGCTCGACCGGCTTCAACATCAGCGCCATCGACATCAGCTCCCGCGCACTGGTGGATGCCAGGGCACGGCGATGCGCTGGCGCAGCACGCGTTCGAAATGCAACGGGTCCTTGGGCTGCAGCAGGGCCGCGTCGCGCGGCAGGTGCCAGTCCCACAGACGCGAGATCCAGAACCGCAGCGCCGCTGCCCGCAACAGCGCCGGCATGGCGCGTTGCTCAGCACCCGGCAGCGGTCGCACCGCGTGATACGCGGTGACGAATGCAGTTGCACGCGGCAGGTCCATCGCGCCGCTGGCGTCGTCGCTGCACCAGTCGTTCACGCACACCGCCAAGTCGAACAGCAGGGTGTCGGTGCCCGCGAAGTAGAAGTCGAAGAAGCCGCACAGCCGGTCGGCGCCGGCGGTGTCGTCGAACATCACGTTGTCGCGGAACAGATCGGCATGGATCGGCCCACGCGGCAGCGCACGCCCGGCCGGCGATTCCGCGACCGCCTGCTGCCAGTCCAACTCGTTCTGCAGCAGCGCCGCGGTGTCGGCGTCCAGATGCGGCAGCACAGCGGGTGCCGTCTGCAGGCACCAGCCGATGCCGCGCAGATGCGGTTGTTCGGGTTCGAAGTCGGCCGCGGCCAGGTGCATGCGGGCCAGCATCGTGCCGACCTGGCGGCAATGGTCCACATCGGGCCGCATGCGGTGGCTGCCGGGCAGCCGGGTCACGATCGAGGCGGGCTTGCCGGCCACGGTGTGAACCAGCAAGCCTCTGTCGTCGGCCTGCGGAGCAGGCACCGGCACGCCGCGGCTTGCCAGGTGCTGCATCAGTTGCAGTTAGTAGGGCAATTGCTCGGCAGGCAGGCGTTCGAACAGCGTCAATACCCACTGGCCGCTGGCCGTGTTGAGGTAGTAGTTGGTGTTCTCGATGCCCGAACGGATGCCCTGCAGGTCGGTGGCGGCGCCCAATCCGAGACGCCGACACAGCGCATCGGCTTCGGCCATGCCGACGGGGGTGTAGACCGCCACGCCGCTGGCTAAAAGTCGAACAGCGACCAGGCGCTCTGACCGCTGGTGCCTTTGTCCGACGATGACGGGTTCGAGCCTTTGGGGCCGACCAGGATCTCGTAGCTGCTGTTGCCTGCGGACTTGTTGCGCACCGTGATGCGCTGTGGCAGGCCGCGCAGGCGGGTTTCCTCGATGCGCACGTTGTCGTCCTCGATCACCGTGCGCTTCAAGGTCTGGGTGGGCGCGGACGCGGCCGATGGGGGCAGCGACGCGCGGGCGGCGGCCTGTGCCGGATCGTTCGCGGGGATCACCTTCGGCAGGGCGGCAGCGGGCGACGCAGCCGGGGTCTGGGCGATGCAGGACATCGAGATCATCAACAGCGCTGATGCGATGCGGGCGGGGTGCGACAACCGGGTGGCAGGCATCGTCCGATTCTACGCAGCGACCCCTGCTGCCGATCGCTCACCGACCTCGCTGCGCCCCGCAGCCCCGCGACACAATGCCCGCATGAGCAAGAAGATCATGCTGCTGGTCGACGGGTCCAGCTACCTCTACCGCGCCTACCACGCACTGCCCGATCTGCGCGGCCCCGAAGGTTTTCCCACCGGTGCGCTGCACGGCGTGGTGGCGATGATGAAGTGGCTGCGCGATCGCTACCCCGCCGCCCATGCAGTGTGCGTCTTCGACGCCTCCGGCCCCACCTTCAGGGACGAGTGGTACCCCGACTACAAGGCCAACCGCTCACCGATGCCCGACCCGCTGCGCCAGCAGATCGAGCCGATCCACGAAGCGGTGGCGTTGCTGGGCTGGCCGGTGCTGGCGGTGCCCGGCATCGAGGCCGATGACGCAATCGGCACGCTGGCGCGGGTGGCGGCCGCTGCCGGGCACGAGGTGCTGGTGTCCACCGGCGACAAGGACCTGGCGCAACTGGTGACCCCGCAGGTGTCGCTGATCAACACCATGGCGCGGCCGCCCGAAGTGTTGGATGTGGCCGGCGTGCAGGCCAAGTTCGGCGTGCTGCCGGAGCGCATCGTCGACTACCTGAGCCTGGTCGGCGACACGGTCGACAACGTGCCCGGGGTCGACAAGGTGGGGCCCAAGACAGCGGTCAAGTGGCTGGCGGAACACGACTCGCTCGACGGCGTGATGGCGGCCGCCGACTCGATCAAGGGTGCCGTGGGCGAAAGCCTGCGCAAGGCGCTGGACTGGCTGCCGATGGGGCGCAAGCTCGTCACCGTGCGCACCGACTGCGACCTGGCCGAGCAGGTGCCCGGTTGGCCCGGGCTCGACGCCCTGGCGTTGCGGCCGGTCGACCGCAAAGGACTGCTGGATTTCTACACCCGCTACGGCTTCAAGACCTGGCGGGTAGAGCTGGAAGCCGAGCGCGAG
>JBDSMV010000135.1:0-7138 GCA_039915715.1 Rubrivivax sp.
CGACACCGGTGGCACGCCCGCGGTCGGCAGGGCCTTGAAGGCCGCGGTCGAGCGCACCACGCGGCTGCCGGTGTGCTATGTCATCCACACCCACGCCCACCCGGACCATGTACTCGGCGGCAGCGCCTTCGTCGGCCCCGGCACGCGCTTCGTCGGCCACACCCGCATGTCGGCAGCGCTGTCTGCGCGCGAGCCTTACCTGCGCAACGCGCTGCAGCGAGACTTCGGCATCGAGCTGCCCGCCGGCGGCATCGCCTACCCGAGCCTGCGTGTCGCCGAACGCACCACGCTCGACCTGGGTGGCCGCCTGTTGCAACTCGACCCCTGGCCCACCGCGCACACCGACCACGACCTCAGCGTGCTCGACTTGCGCACCCGCACGCTGTTCCTCGGCGACCTGTTGTTCGCGGGCCATCTGCCGGTGGTCGACGGCAGCCTTCGCGGCTGGACGAAAGTTCTGGCCGCGTTGCGCGACTTCGACGTGGCGCTGGTGGTGCCGGGCCACGGAACGCCCAGCGCCGTGTGGCCCGGCGCGCTCGATGCCGAAGCAGCCTACCTGCAAAGCCTGCTCGGCGAAACCCGCGCCGCGCTGCGTTCGCGCTGGACGATCCAGCAAGCGGTGGAGCAGGTCGGCCAAGACGCGCTCGTGGGCTGGCAGTTGACGGATCGATTTCACAAGCGCAACGTCACTGCTGCGTTTGCCGAGCTGGAATGGGAAGACTGAGGCCCGAGCGCTCAGGCCCGAGCGCTGAGGCCCGAGCGAACCACTCAACGGAGCACGACCATGCACACCCTGACCCGAATCCTCGCCACCCTGATGCTGTTGGTCGTCGCGGGCAGCGCATCGGCGCAACTCAAGTCCGGCGACAATCCTGAAGCCAACCCGGTCTGGCTCAAGGTCAAGGCCAGCCTGTTCAAAGGCCGCACGATCGAAACCGCGCCCGATGCGGTTGTGAGCATCGAGGCCCCGACCCGCGCAGAAGATGCCGCCGTCGTGCCGCTGGCCGTGCGCACCCATTTGCCGCCGGGCGATGCGCGCCGCGTCACCAAGCTCTATCTGATCATCGACAACAACCCGTCGCCGATCGCGGCCATCTTCGACTTCGCACCCAGCGCGCGGCCCGCCGACATGGAAACCCGGGTGCGCATCGACGAGTACACCCATGTGCGCGCGATCGCCGAACTCAGCGACGGCCGGCTTCTGATGGCCACCCGATTCGTCAAGGCTTCAGGCGGCTGTTCGGCGCCGCCCGGAAAGGATCCGCAAGCCGCACTGGCCAGTCTGGGCAAGTTGCGGCTGCGAGTCGATGGCACGGCGCGCAGTGGCCAGCCCGTGCTGGTGCAGTTGATGATCAGCCACCCGAATCATTCGGGGCTGGCGATGGACCAGCTGATGCGCCAGTTCGCGCCGTCGCAGTTCGTGCGTGAGGTCACGGTCACTTACGGCGGCAAGCCGGTGCTCAGCGCCGACCTCGACTTTGCGATCAGCGAGAACCCGAATTTCCGCTTCCATTTCGTGCCGCAGGGCAACGGCGTGCTCAAGGCCGAGGTCAGCGACTCGCACGACCTGCACTTCGACACCTCGATGGCGCTGACGCCCGATCCCGCACTCTGATGCCGGCTGCGGCCACGCCCGGGCCCGAAGCCCTGCACCCTGCGCCCTGCCTCGAACGCAGCACGACGCGCCGCGCCTGGCTGCACACCGTCCTGCTCGGCGCCACGGCGATCGGCTCAACTGCGGCAGCGGGCAACGCGCGGGCAGCCGCTGCCAGCCTCGGCGCCAGCCCCGGCTCCGAAGCGCCCGCCGACCCGATCGAGGTTGCGTCCGGCGTCTACATGGTTGCCGGGTTGCCGGGTGCACCCGAACCCGAGAACCAGGGGCGCATCGGCAACGCCGGCTTCATCGTCGGCCGCGCCGGGGTGATGGCCATCGACACCGGCATCTCGTACCGCAACGGCCAGATGTTGCTGGGCGCCATCGCCAGCATCACTGCGTTGCCGGTCAAGCTGGTGCTGCTGACCGAAGCGCGCCAGGAATTCCTGTTCGGTGCCGCGGCGTTCCAGGAGCGCGGCATTGCGGTCCACATGCAACGCGATGCGGCAGCACTGATGGCGCAGCGCTGCGCCAATTGCCTCAAGACCTTGCGCGCTGAACTCGGCGAAGAAGAAATGCGCGGCACCGCAGTGGTGAAGCCCGACATGGTGTTCGACAACACGCATGTGGTCGAGTCCATCGGCCGGCCGGTGCTGGTGCAGTTTCACGGGCGCGCCAGCGGGCCCGGCGCCAGCAGCGCGTTCGACGTGCGCACCGCCACGCTGTTCGCTGGCGGTTTGCTCGAGCACCGGCGCATCCCGGACATCCAGGACGGCGACCTCGAGATCTGGCGCGGCGCGTTGGTGGGGCTTCGCGGCTTGCGGGTCGACACCATCGTTCCCGGGCATGGTCCGGCGGGGCCCGCGTCGGAGTTGATCGCGGCCCAGGAAGGCTATCTCTCGGCGCTGCAGCAACGCTGTGCGGAACTGCTTCAGGCAGGCGCGGCGCTCAGTGATGTGGCCGACCGTGCGGCACTGCCGGCTTTCGAGCGCTGGGACCAGTACGACGTCATCCATCGCCGCAATGCGGCGATCCTGTTCTTGCGGCTCGAGAGCCGCCTGTTGCAGTCCGAACCGGTTGCAGGAGCCAAGTCATGAACCCTTTGCGGCGATCCTTGTTGTGTTCGGCGGGGCTGTTCGGCGCGGCCGCCTTGCAGCGTGGGCATGCGGCCGTCGGCGGTTTGCCGTCGGCAGCGCACAGCGACAGCTCGCCCGAATGGGAGCACCTGCGCGCCCAGCTGTTTCCGGGGCGCGACATCGACGCGGCGCTGTCGTCCACACGGGTTCAGGTGATCTTGCCGCTGCGCGCTGCCTACGGTGCCTCGGTGCCGGTGAAGATCGTCGCCAAACTGCCGCAGACCGCGCAGCTCTATCTGAAGAAGATCCATGTGGTGGTCGACAAGAACCCGTCGCCGCTGGCCGCGGTGCTGGAGTTGACGCCGGCGCTCGGTCAGGCCGATTTCGAAACCCGTTTGCGCGTTGACGAGTACAGCCATGTGCGGGCGGTCAGCGAATGGTCCGACGGCCAACTGTCGATGGACTCGCGTTATGTCAAGACCTCGGGGGGTTGCTCTGCTCCACCCAACCGCGGGCCGCTGCACCTGATCGGCCGCACCGTGCTCACACTGCCCGAGGGCATCCGCATCGGCCGGCCGACTCCCGCACAGGTGACCGTGGTGCACCCGAACGACACCGGTTTCGAGCTGAACCAGCAAACCGTGATGTACATCCCGTCGCATTTCGTGCGCCACATCCGGCTCAGCTATGGCGAGCAGTTGCTGTTCGACGCCGAGCTCGATTTCTCCGTCAGCGAGAACCCGAGCTTGCGCTTCGACTTCGTGCCGCGGGCGGGGGGCGGGGAATTGCGAGCCGAGGTCGAGGACTCGAAGGACCGGCGGTTTGTGGGCACGCTAGCGGTGGAGGCGTCATGAAGTCGTTCGTTGCGGTCTGGCTGGCGGGTGCCGTGTGCGCGGTTGCGGCGCCGGCCCATGCCGCATTGCCCGACGCCTACGCACCGATCGTGGTCCAGCCCAGCGGCGGACCCGAGCGCGCCGAATTCGACCTCGGCCCGGCGCTGGCGCGCGCACGCCGCGAACACAAGTCGCTGTATGTCTACCTGGGCGCCAGCGACTGCCCTTTCTGTCGCAAGTACGAAGCCTTTCTGCGCAGCAACGCCACCGAACTGGTGCCGCACTTCGCTGAAAAGTACATCGTCGTCGACCTGCGCAGCGCGCTCAGAAATTCCGCCTCGCGTCTGTATTTCCGGCGCGACGGCAGCAGCCTGCCCTATGTCGAATTCCTGCAGCAGATCGGCGACGTGCGCACCCGTCAACTGGTCTATCCGAGCGTGTGGCTGCTCGACGGCGACGCCAAACCGCTGATGCAGATGCCGGCCGGAACCGGCACCTTCGAGACGGTCGAAGAACAGCTAGAAATCCTGAATCTGGTGCAATGAAGCCGGGCGCTGGGGCGGCGATCGGTGCGGCCTTCGGCGCCGGGTGGAATGCAATCGTGTTCAGGTTTTTGCTGGCGTTCTTGCTCGCGTTCCTGCTCGGGTTCGCGTCCACCGCCGCGCTGGCGCAGTCGGCCGCGAGCGCGGCAGAGGCGGGCAGCGACTGGCAGGTCGTCGGCCGGCAGGGCATCGTTCGCATGGTGATCGTGCCGATGGCCGATGCGCGCGACCGCGAAGCCTACGTGCGCGAAGTCGACAAACTGTGCGCGCCCGGCGGCAGCAGCTGCTTCCTGAACTTCTACACCAACAGCACCGGTGCAGAGGCGAGCCTGCCGTTGCCCGAAGCCATCAGCAACGAAGCCACGGCGGTCTTCAGGCGCTCGGCCAAGCAGGGGGCGGAACTGGTCCGCTTCAGCTGCCGGCTGCAGATGCCGGGTGAGGATTGTTTTTAAAACGCGGCGGTGCCGGCAGTAGCCTTTGATGCTTCTGTCGTCCGCTTGGCCGGTCGATGCGGAAGCCGCTCCAAGCCAAGCGACGCTCCACACGACGGCGGCGTGATGCTCATGCCGCTTGCGCAGCATGTTTGTCATACCGCTCTCCGCTCGGCTCCTCACCCCGCGACGAACTCGATCACCCGCCAGCCGCTTTCCCGTGCCTGTTCGCGCAGCCGCTCGTCCGGGTCGACGGCGACCGGATGCGTCACCGCTCGCAGCAGTGGCAGGTCGCTGATCGAGTCGCTGTAGAAGCAGCTGGTCTCGAAGCTTTCCAGGCGCAGACCCCGGCTCTGCAGCCAGGCGTGGACGCGGTGCACCTTGTGTTCCCGCACGCAGGGCTCGCCGTCGATTTCGCCGCTGTAGCGAACGCCTGCAACCACAGCCTCGGTGGCCAACAGGTGGACGATGCCGAAGCCGCGCGCCACGGGCTCGGCGATCAGTCGGGTGGTGGCGGTGACGATCGCGCACAGGTCGCCTTCGGCCTGGTGGCGCTGCACGAGTGCGCGCTGGGCCGCCGGCAGTCGCGGCGCGATCGCTTTCTCGAATTCCAGCGCCCACTGCGCCAGCAATGCGACCGGATGTTGAAGCAGCGGCGCCATGCTGGCGCGATGCAAGGCCTGAATGTCGAGTCGGCCCGCGACGTATTGCTGGCAACGGTCCAGATACAGGGCCGCAGCCGCAGCCGGCAGCCGGCCACAACCGACCAGAAATCGCGTCCAGGCCATGCCGCTGTCGAAAGGGATCAGCGTATGGTCGAGGTCGAACAGGGCCAGCTTCATCGGGCGGCGCGCTCATGAAAAAACGCACGGCCGCTCCGAAGTGTTCTCCTCCCCATCAGGGGGCGGCGGCAAAGCCGCCTTGGGGGCAGCCTAATCAGCGACATAGAGTTCGCCGACCCCGGCCACCGAGCGGTCACCGAGGTGGCGCTGCATGTGCCGTGCGGGCAGATCGGCGAAAGGTCCCCCTTCACGGGCCAGCGCGCGCGCCAGCAGTTGCCAGACCACCGGCGCGCCGACGATCGCGGGCACGAAGTGCGGTGGCAATTGCGGCGCTGAACCGGCGAACACCAGGCTCCCGCGCCGCATGCCGTAGGCCGGGTGGGCACCGACGCGGCCACCGATGGCGATCGTGCCGGCCACCAGGCGCGATGCGTAGAAATCGCCGGCGTCGCCGAACACCCAGGCGGTGCCGCGCCGCATGCGGTCGCCGAAGCGCTGCCCGGCGTTGCCGCGCACCACCAGGCGGCCGCCGCGCATGCCGTCCAGGCTGCCGGGTTGCGCGCTGGCGGCGAAGTCGCCCACATCGCCGTCGATGACCAGGCTGCCGCCGGCCATCTCGCAAGCGGCCAGCAACCCGGCGTGGCCCTTCACCTGCATCGCGCCGCCCAGCAAACCGGCGCCGGCGTAATGGCCGACCGCGCCTTCGACCACGATCTGGCCGGCGGCCATCTGCCAGCCGATGCGGTCGCAGCGCGACAGGTCGCCTTCGAACATCAGCAGCCCGGTGTCGTCGGTGGGGGTGGTCGACACCGACACCTCGAAGTGCTCGGCCAGTGGCGACTCGCGGCGACCTTGCGCCAGCGGCAGGCGCTCGATCTGCGCGGTCGTCAGCGTCGCCAGCGCAGCCGGCGTCAGGCCGCGCAGGTCCAGGCGCAACGCGGGTTGCTGCCGCAGGCGCAGTCGGATGCTCATGAGACAGCGGCCGCGAAGCGATCCCAGCCGAGCAGACGCCGTGGAACCGGCTTTGCCGGGCCACTGGCGTCGCCCCCCTGGGGGGGAGCGCCGCAGGCGCTTCGGGGGGGGGTCATGTCAAGTGGAACCGGCTTTGCCGGGCCACTGGCGTCGCCCTTCTGGGGGGGGAGCGCCGCAGGCGCTTCGGGGAGGAGTCATGTCATCAGCTTGTGCAGATGAAAGTGGTACGGCCCCAACTTGCCGCCGTAGTTGCCGGCAGAGATGCGCAACAAACCACTCGCCGCGCCCAGCTCGATGCCGGCGTCGATCCCAGCGCGCATGGCTGCGGCGACGTCGGCTTCGGTCAACCCGTCGATCACGATCTCGAGCACACAACGGGTTTGCGCGTTCAGCTCGGTGTGCGCCACCACCCCGACCAGGCTCGGGCAGAACGCGGTGTTGGTCGACGCCATCAGCGCCGCGTACTTGCTGCCGACCTTCGAGCCGGATCGCACCACCCCACCCGGGAACGGCAGGATCACGTTGGGCAGGCGCCGCATCGCCGCAGCGGCTGCGCTGGCCGCAGCCAGGGCGGCTTCGGTGTCTGTTGCCAGCAGCAGCAGGTTGCCACCGCCGACGGCCTTGACGACGCCAGTGCTCTCCTGCGCGACGAACTCACCGTCCATCACCGGCACGCGCCAATAGCGCTGGCCGTCGATGACTTTCGAGCCCTGATGACCATCGCCGAAGAAGCGCAAGTTCTTGCCGAGTGCAACCGGCTCGCCTTCGTTGATGCCGGCATAGACCGCGGTGGTCGGGCAGGTCAGCACGCACTGGCCGACTCTGCGTTCGACCTGCTTCGCGAGCTCTTTCCCCGACACCGCGAACAGCAGGATCGACAGCCCAGGCCGGCCGTCGGGTGTTTCATC
>JBDSMV010000148.1:0-8905 GCA_039915715.1 Rubrivivax sp.
AGCGCTGTTCGAGATCCTCGACGCGAAGGAAGTCCTGGTGGTTGCCGTGCGTCACCAACTGGAAGACGACTGCCACTGACCCCGTGCAATCGCCGCTGCCGAAGGGGGGCAGTGGGCTAACTGAACAACCGCCGCGCCGCCGGCGACCCTGCCGCCAGATCCAGCGCGTCGAGCCGGGCATACAAGCGCTGCAACTCTTCACCGATCGACGCATAGGCATGAAGCGTGATCGGCTGACCATGGTCGTCGACTGCCGTCGCATCCAGGTCCTTGGCCAGTTGGGTGGCCGAGCGGTGCCAGGCCGGGAACGGCTCGGCACTGGCCGGTGACTGCGGCACATCCAGCGTCAGCGTGCACGAGCGCACGGCGCTGGCTTGCGGGTCGTCGGCCAAGGCCGCCAATGCCGCCTGCGCATCGACCGCCAGCACCAACAGCGGCGGCGCGCCATCTTCTGCCGCCGGCAGCACCAACCGGCCCGGCACCCCACCCTTGACGAAGCCATGTCGGGCTGCGATCTGCTGCACATAGGCGACCGACCACGCCACCGTGTTGGCGCGCAGCACCACGCTCAGCACCGCATCCAGCGGGTTGGTCTGACCGTCGAGTTCGCGCGCCCGACCCACCACCTCAAGCATGTCGGGCACATCGGCATTGGCACCGACGGCATCGGCGTAGGCCTGCACCTTCTGCACGAAGTCGGAGTACTCGATCTCGTTGAGCGCGCCGCTGCGGTTGACCAGCTGCACCCCCGCCTGCAATTCGCCATAACGGTGACCGAGCGACAGCGGCTCCCACGTGCCGCTGTCGACATCCAGGCCCTCGACCAGCAAAGGCTTGCTGCCGATGCGGCGCGTGGCGGGCATCGCCTGCAAGGCCATTTCGGCACTGACGGGTGCTTCCAGTGCCAACGGGGCAATCGCGTCGATCAACGCATCCAGCCGTTGCGGCAGGCGCGGCGTCAGGCGCAATGCCGCAGGCACCGGCCCGCCCACGTTGAGGCTCGAAGTCGGATCGGCACGGTGCCTGGCGCCGTCGTCGATGGCATCGGCGCCGCCATCCGAATCGATGCGCTCGGTCGCCGCACTCACGGCCGTACCCAAGCCCGGCTCGATGCGATCACCTTCCGGCAGCGCATCGAGCATGCGGCGCTGCCGCGCACGGCGCATGCGCCACCAGCCCTGCAGCAGCAGCGCCAGCAGCACCACGCCGGCGAGCGCTGCCAGCGCGACTTCCAGAGTGGGTTGCTTCATCGGGCCGTCACCGGATCGGCCGCAATCTGCGGTAACAACCGAGCGCAACCCATCATGTGGCTTCTGCCAGAGTCAGAGCCGACTCCATGTCCACCGCCACGATCCGCGACACACCTTGCTCCTGCATCGTGACCCCGATCAGTTGCTCGGCCATCTCCATTGCGATCTTGTTGTGGCTGATGAACAAAAACTGCGTGCCGGCACTCATCTCGGTCACCAGTTTTCGATAGCGTTCGGTGTTGGCATCGTCCAGCGGCGCGTCCACTTCGTCCAGCAAACAGAATGGCGCCGGATTGAGCTGGAAGATCGCAAACACCAGCGCAATCGCGGTCAGCGCTTTCTCGCCACCCGACAGCAGATGGATGGTGCTGTTCTTTTTGCCGGGCGGCTGCGCCATCACCTGCACTCCAGCATCGAGGATCTCGTTGCCGGTCATCACGAGTCGCGCCTGCCCGCCACCGAACAGGCTCGGGAACATGCGCCCGAAGTGCTCGTTGACCTGGTTGAAGGTGCTGGCCAGCAGGTCCCGCGTTTCCAGGTCGATCTTCTGGATCGCATCTTCTAGCGTGCCGATGGCGTCCTGCAGGTCGGCGTTCTGCGCATCCAGGAAGGTCTTGCGTTCACGCGAGCTGGTCAGTTCATCCAACGCCGCCAAGTTTACGGCGCCCAGCGCATTGAGGTCGCGCGTGATGCGGTCGATCTCGGTCTGCAAGCCCCAGAGCTTGACGCTGTCGGCGTCGACGCCCTGCGCCAGCAGCGCCAGGTCGACCTCGGCTGCAGTCAACTGCTCCAGAAACTGCGCACCGCCCAGCCGCGCGGCCTGCAGCTCCAGCTTCAGCGTGTTGATCTGCTCGCGCAGCGGCTCCAGGCTGCGCTCAAACCCGAGTCTGGCCTCGTCGGTGCGGCGCAAGTTGGCACCCAAGTCGTCGTAGGCACTGCGCGCCGCGCCCAGGTCCTGCTCGCGATCCAGGCGCAGGGCCAGCGCGTCCTGCAGTCCGGCTTGTGCAGCGGCATCGTCGAAGCCTTGCATTTCCTGCGCGAGTTGCTGGGAACTGGCGATGTTCGACGCCACCTGCGCGGCCGCGGTTTCGACACTGCGCTGCAACTCGGCCTGCCGTGCCACCAACTGGCGCGACTGAAACAGCGCTTCCTGCGCCTGGCGTTCCAATGCGCGCTGCTGTTCGCGGGCATCGGCCAGGCGGCGTTCGGCGTCGATCACGGCGTCGTCGACTTCGACCTGGCGTTCCTGTGCGCTGCCGAGTTCGATGTCGAGTGTCTCGAACCGCGCTTCACCGACCGTTCGACGCTCCTGCAATTCTTCGAGTGCGGCATCGATCTCGGCCAGCTCGTCGGCAAGCTGGTGGCCGCGGCTGCTGGCGGCTTCGGCCTGCTGGCGCAATTGCAGCAATTCCACCTGCATCGCGTGGGCACGGGTTTGTGCTTCGGCAGCTTCGCGACGCACGGTCTGCAACCGCAGCGAGCCCTCGGTGTAGGCCGCTTCCAGTCGCACCGACGTGCTGCGTGCCGCATCGGCGATCAGTCGCTGCGCCCGTTGCTGGCGGTCCAGGTTCTCGATCTCTTGTGCGCGCGCCAGCATGCCGGCTTGTTCGCTGTCGGGCGCATGGAACGCCACCGCATGCTGCGACACGGCATGACCGGCGGCGGTCATGATGACCTCGCCATGCGTGAGTTGGCTGCGCTGCGCCAGCGCGTCGTCCAAGCTCGCAGCGGTGTAGACACCTTCGAGCCAATCGGACAGCAGCGCTTTCAGCCCTGCATCCGAAAGCCGCAGCAAATCCACCAGGCGCGGCAGGGTGCGGTGGGTATCCGGCTGACCCGCAGCCGGCAACGCATAGAACGCCAGCTTGGCCGGCGGGGCGTCGTCGGCAAAGGCGCGCACGGTGTCGAGCCGGCTCACCGCCAGCGCAGTCAGCCGTTCGCGCAGCGCGGCTTCGAGCGCGGTTTCCCAGCCGGGCTCGATGTGCACCTGCGTCCACAGACCCTGCAGATCGGCAAGCCCGTGGCGCTGCAGCCAGGGGCGCAGCTTGCCTTCGGTCTGCACCTTCTCCTGCAGCGCGCGCAAGGCGCCGAGCCGGGCGTCGATCTCGGTCAACTTGCTTGAATCGCGGCTCGAGTCGGCCTGCGCCTGGCGGCGCTGTTCGTCCAGTTGCAGCACCTGCTCGGACAAATCGTGCAGCCGCGCATCGGTGGTCTCGCGGTTCTGGTCGGCATCGGCATGCTGCTGCTGCAAGGTCCGCAGCCGGTCGGCATCCGGGCCTTGCAGGCCTCGCTGCTCGACCGCCAGGCGGTCGTGGCGCGCGCTCTGTTGGCGGGTCTGCTCTTCGGTGCTGCGCGACTCGGCCGCCAGCACCTGAATCTGCTGCTGCACCTGCGCCACCAGCCCGCGCTGGCGGCTGCCTTCGGTTTGAGCGCTGCGCAGGGCGTCTTCCAACGTCGGCAGGTTGGCCGCCTGGTCTTCGGCCTGCGCAGCCAGCACGGCAGCTTGTTCCTCGGCGTCATCGATGCGCTCGGCAATGGTGGCCGCTTCGCTCTGCGCGTCGGCCTGGCGCTGGTCCCACAGCCCGTTCTGCGCCTGCAGTTCCGCCAGCCGCGCTTCGGCGCGCTGGCGCCCGTCGACCACATAACGAATGCGCTCTTCAAGCCGGCTCACCACCAAGGCGGCGTCGCCAAGCGCCCCCTGCTTCGCATGCAGCAAGTCATTCGCGGCGTAGTGGGCCTGGCGCACGGTTTCCAGTTCGGCCTCGGTCTGGCGCAACTCCGCCAGGCGGGATTCGAGTGCGGTGGCAGCCTCGGCAGCGGTGGCCTGCACGCGCGCTTCCTCGGCGGCCGAGTCGCGGTGTTTCAAGAACCACAGCTGGTGCAGCTTCAGCGTGCCCTGTTCCTGCAAGTGCCGGTATTGGGTGGCGATCGCCGCTTGCCCCTCCAGCTTGTCCAGGTTGCTGTTCAGTTCGCGCAGGATGTCCTCGACCCGGGTCAGGTTCTCGCGCGTGTCCTTGAGCCGGTGCTCGGTCTCACGGCGCCGTTCCTTGTACTTGCTGACGCCGGCGGCTTCTTCCAGGAACAGCCGCAGCTCTTCGGGGCGGCTTTCGATGATGCGGCTGATGGTGCCCTGCCCGATGATCGCGTAGGCCCGCGGACCGAGCCCGGTGCCGAGAAACACGTCTTGCACGTCGCGGCGCCGCACCACTTGGTTGTTGATGAGGTAACTGCTGCCGCCATCGCGGGTCAGCACGCGCTTGACCGCAATTTCCGCGAACTGGTTCCACTGCCCGCCGGCGCGCGCCAGGGCGTTGTCGAACACCAGTTCCACGCTCGCCCGGCTGGCCGGCTTGCGCTGTCCCGATCCGTTGAAAATCACGTCCTGCATGCTTTCGCCACGCAGCTCGCTCGCCTTGCTTTCGCCCAGCACCCATCGCACCGCGTCCATGATGTTGCTCTTGCCGCAGCCGTTCGGACCCACCACGCCGACCCGCTGCCCGGGCAGCTGGAAGGTGGTGGGGTCGGCAAACGACTTGAAGCCGGCGAGCTTGATCTGGTTGAGTCGCATCGAAGGCTGCGGTGCGCGGCTAAGTGCTTGATCTGAATGAAAAAAAGCGCTCTGGAGCAGAGCGCAATGCGGGCCGGATGATAGCATCGGCACCCCACTTCCCAAGGCCCGTGCAGGGCCCAACCGATGGCCCGCAAGATCGCATCCGAACCCCGCAAGGCGCCGCCGCCCGACGTCCGCGACCGTGCAGCGCCGCGGTCGCAGCGGCAGGCGCCGGCCGTGCCGCCCAGCCAGCCCGACAAGCAATTGCAGGTGTTCGAGAACCCGGCGCCCGAACGCGACTATGTGATCCGCTTCGATGTGCCGGAATTCACTTGCCTGTGCCCGCTGACCGGGCAGCCCGACTTCGCACACTTCGACATCCGCATCGTCGCCGACCGATGGTGTGTCGAGACCAAAAGCCTCAAGCAGTACTTCTGGGCCTTCCGCAACGAAGGCGCCTTTCACGAGAAGGTCACCAACACCATCCTCAGCGATCTCGTGGCGGCGCTGGACCCGCGCTTCGTGCGAATCCATGCCGACTGGTTCGTGCGCGGCGGCATCCGCACCTATGTGACCGCGGAGCACCACAAGAAGGGCTGGAAGCCTCAGGCGACAGTGCGGTTGCCGGGCGAATGACCACGGCATCGCCGCGCCCCGAGCCCGCTGTCGCGCCGGCAGCCGCAACCCTGACCCGACCGGCCTACCAGAAGTACGCGGTCCATGCAGCGCCGAGCGCCATCGACGGCCAGGGCGCATTCGCCGACGAAGCGGTGCCTGCGCGTCGCAAGATCGGCGAGATCCGCGGCGAGAGCATCAGCGTGGCCGAAGCCCGAATCCGTGCCACGCGCAGCGAACGCATCATGATCGTCGAGCTGTCGGCGCGGCGCGCCATCGACTTCAGCAAGTCGGCCGACCCCATGCGCTACACCAACCACAGCTGCAGTCCCAACGCGAGGCTCTGCATCCGCCAGGGGCGGGTCGAGTTCTACGCCTTGCGCGCGATCGGCGCCGGTGCCGAAATCACGGTCGACTATGGCGAGACGCACCACGAAGGCCGGCTCGCCTGCCGCTGCGGCGCACCGGGGTGCAAGGGCCGCTTGTAGGGCACGTCTTCACGGCACGTCTTCGAGGCACGTCTTCAAGACCCGTCTTCGGGACCCATCAGCGCCGGATAATCCCAGCTGATGAACCCGCTGCTGTCGCGTCTTCACCCCTATCCCTTCGAGCGCTGGCGTGAGCTGACCCGTGGGGTGGTGCCGAACCCGGCTCTGCGTGCCATCAGTCTGTCGATCGGTGAGCCGCGCCATCCCGCACCGGCGCTGGTCGAAGCTGCGCTGATGCAAGCACTGCCGGCGCTGTCGTCGTACCCGGCCACGGTGGGCGAGCCGGCACTGCGGGAAGCCATCGCTGGCTGGCTGCAGCGGCGTCACCACATCGACATCGACCCAGCATCGCAGGTGATTCCGGTCAATGGTTCGCGCGAAGCGTTGTTCGCGCTGGCGCAGACCGTGATTGATCCGACCCGCGCTCCGATCTCTGACTCCGCGCGGCCCGGTCCCGTGGTGGTCTGCCCCAATCCGTTCTATCACATCTACGAAGGCGCGGCGTTGCTGGCCGGCGCCACGCCGGTCTATGTGCCGAGCGTGCCCGAGCGCAATTTCGCGTCCGACTGGGACCGCGTGGACGATGCCACCTGGGCTCGCACCCAACTGCTCTACGTGTGCTCGCCGGGTAACCCCACCGGGGCGGTGATGGGGCTCGACGAATGGCAGCGCCTGTTCGAGTTGAGCGACCGCCACGGCTTCGTGATCGCAAGCGACGAGTGTTATTCCGAGATCCATTTCGACGACGACGCGCCACCGCTGGGCGGCCTGCAAGCCGCAGTCTTGCTGGGCCGCAGCGACTTCCGCAACCTGGTGGCGCTCGGCAGCCTCTCCAAGCGCAGCAGCGTGCCAGGGCTGCGGTCGGGCTATGCAGCCGGTGACCGGGCGGTGATCAAGGCCTTCACGCACTACCGCACCTATCACGGAAGCGCCATGAGCGGCCTGGTTCAACGCGCCAGCATTGCAGCCTGGAACGACGAGGCGCATGTGGTGGAGAACCGCAGGCTCTATCGGCAGAAGTTCGAGGCCGTGCTGCCGCTGCTGCAGTCAGTGCTGGACGTGAAGCGGCCCGATGCCGGCTTCTACCTTTGGGCTCGCGTGCGTGCCGCGTCTCACGGCCCATCCGCTGGCGCGATGGCTGACGAGATCACCTGGGCCCGAGAGTTGTTGGCTCAATACAATGTCGCGGTGCTGCCCGGCAGCCTGCTGGCGCGCGACAACACCACAGCAGACGGCACGTCGGCAGCGTTGAACCCCGGCCGCGGACGCGTCCGGCTGGCGCTGGTGGCACCCCTTGCCGATTGCATCGAAGCCGCCGAGCGCATCGCGGCCTTTGCCGCACACGACCCGGCCCCGGCCGGGTCGCCACCGGCCACCGAACCAGATCCACACGAGAACCCGTCATGACCCGCATTGCCTTGCAACAGACCATCGAATTGGCCTGGGAGTCCCGAGCCGAGATCACCGCTGTCAATGCCCCCGCGGTGCGCGAAGCGGTCGAGGACGTGATTGCCGAGCTCAATGGCGGCCGCTTGCGGGTGGCCGAGCGCCGCGGGGTCGGCGACTGGGCTGTCAACCAGTGGGTCAAGAAGGCGGTGCTGTTGAGCTTCAGGCTCAGCGACAACAAGCTGATGCAGGCCGGCGACCTGGCGTTCTACGACAAGGTGCCGACCAAGTTCGCACACCTGGACGAGGCCGCGCTGCGCGAATCGGGCGTGCGGGTGGTGCCCCCGGCGGTGGCGCGGCGCGGCAGCTTTCTGGCGAAGAACGTGGTGCTGATGCCGGGCTACGTCAACATCGGCGCCTATGTCGACGAGGGCACGATGATCGACACCTGGGCCACCGTCGGCTCGTGTGCGCAGATCGGCAAGAACGTGCACCTGTCGGGCGGCGTGGGCATCGGCGGAGTGCTGGAGCCGCTGCAGGCCAACCCGACCATCATCGAAGACAACTGCTTCATCGGCGCTCGCAGCGAGGTCGTCGAAGGCGTGATCGTCGAAGAGAACAGCGTCATCAGCATGGGCGTGTACCTGGGGCAGAGCACCAAGATCTACGACCGCGCCACCGGCGAGGTGAGCTACGGCCGCATCCCGGCGGGCTCGGTCGTCGTCAGCGGCAACCTGCCGGCCGCCGATGGCAGCCACAGCCTTTATTGCGCGGTCATCGTCAAGCAGGTTGACGCCGGCACGCGCGCCAAGACCTCCATCAACGACCTGTTACGCACCTGAGATTTCAGCTTCGTCACGCCGATGCCGAAGCTGATGCAACAACAAGTTTGAAGCCCCGGAGCAAACCACCATGGCCAACAACCTCGAACGCGTGCTGCGGCTGATGGCCGAGAAGCAGGCCTCGGATGTCTACATGTCGGCCAACACGCCGATCCTGATCAAGATCAACGGCCAGATCATGCAGTTGTCTGACCAGCTGCTCGCCACGAATCAGGTCAAGCAGTTGTTGTCTGAGATGCTGGCGCCGCAGCAACTCGAAGAGCTGGAAGAGACCGGTGAGCTGAACGTCGGGATCTCGCTGCCGCGGGTCGGCAGCTTCAGGTTGTCGGCCTTCAAGCAGCGCGGTTCGGTGGCGGCGGTGATTCGCTGCATTCCTTTCGAGATTCCGGCACTGGACAGCCTGGGCGTGCCGCCGCTGTTGTCCAAGCTCGTGACCGACAAGCGCGGGCTGGTGCTGATGGTGGGCGCCACCGGCACCGGCAAGAGCACCACGCTGGCTTCGATGCTGGAATGGCGTAACCAGCAACTCACCGGCCACATCCTGACGGTTGAAGACCCGATCGAGTTCCTCTTCACCAACAAGAAGAGCATCGTCAACCAGCGCGAGGTCGGGCGCGACACGCAGAGCATGCAGACCGCGTTGAAGAACGGGCTGCGGCAGGCGCCAGATTGCATCCTGATCGGTGAGATCCGCGACCGCGAGACGATGAGTTCTGCGCTGTCGTATTCGCTCTCTGGCCACTTGGTGCTGGCCACCATGCACGCCAACAACAG
>JBDSMV010000158.1:0-7400 GCA_039915715.1 Rubrivivax sp.
GTACGGCTTGATCGAGTGGTATTGCTTGAAGAAACCCGTCAGATCGACGATTAGGTCGCGGATCACCGGTATGCCCGGCAGCGGCTTGAGCACCACCGTCTTCGGCAGCGAACGCATGTTGGTCACGCAGGCCAGGCCGTTCTTGCCATTGATGTTCATCGCGTCCGAGCCGCAGACGCCTTCGCGGCACGAGCGCCTCAAGCTCAGGCCGGGGTCGGTCGACTTGAGCTGGATCAGCACGTCGAGCAGCATGCGCTGGCTGTCGTCGACCTCGACCTCGTAATCCTGCATGCGTGGCGCCAGACCGCTGTCCGGGTCGTAGCGATAGATGCGAAAGGTGTGCATGCGTGACTCCGGAGTGTTTTAGAACCGGCGGCCCAGCACGACGGCGCGCAAAACCACGGCGTCGTTGTGCTGTTCGTCGTGCGCCGAATAGACAAGCGTGAGCGGACCCTTTCGCGCCAGCGCGCGCAGTTGTTGCACAAGCTCGGTGTGCCCGCGCAGCTCTTGTGCATAGCGCTTGCGGAACACGGCCCAGCGTGCAGGGTCGTGGCCGAACCACTGGCGCAATTCGGTGCTGGGCGCGATCTCTTTCAGCCACAGGTCCAGCGCTGCGTCGGCCTTGGCGACGCCGCGCGGCCACAGGCGGTCGACCAGCACCCGCGTGCCGTCTTCGGCGGACGGCTGCTGATAGGCGCGCTTGAGCTTGACATTGGTGGCCCGGAGCTTCATTGGTGCTCGACCCTGTTCAAGCTTTGGCGGCGTGCCGAGCCGCGACCTGGCTCATCGTGTCCAGCGCAAGGCTCGAATGTGCATAGGCCGCGCCAGCGTGCATCTCGGCAGCCACCCAGATCGCTTCCATCACCTCCTGCTGCGTCGCGCCCTTGCGCAGCGCACTGGCGGTGTGACCGCGGATGCAATACGGGCACTGGGTGACGTGGGCCACCGCGATGGCGATCAGATCCTTGGTCTTGCTCGACAAGGCGCCGTCGGCGAACACGCTGTCGCTGAAGGCCTTGAATGCAGCCGCAGGGTCGGGCGCCAGTTCCTGGCGTTGGCGATGCAGCTCGCGCGATGCTTCGGGAACCAGGGGGTGTTCCATCGTTTACTCCCTCTCGGTTGATCGGCTCATCATGCACACAGCGCGCGTTCGAATTCGACTTCGCTGCGCAGGCCCTCGAGGTCGCGGCCGACGACGGCCACGGCCAGCGTCTTGCCGCCGCGCCGGTAGCTGAGCTTGCAGTCGCGTTCGGCCACCGAGCCTTCGATCACGACCTCGTCGAAGCCTTCGGCGTGGCCGACATAGGCCAATGTGAAGTCGTATTGTTCGGTCCAGAAGAACGGCACCATGTCGAAGGCTTCGCGCCGCCCAAGCATGTTGCGCGCGGCCACCTGGCCCTGGCGCTCGGCGACCACCCAGTGTTCGACGCGGATCGGCGAGCCGCTTGCGCGGTCGGGCCAGCGCGCGATGTCGCCGGCGGCGTAGATGCCCGGCGCGCTTGTCGCCAGGAAACGATCGACTGCGACGCCGCGGTCGATGGCCAGTCCGGCTTGTTCAGCCAACGCCAGCGCCGGTCGCACGCCGATGCCGACGACCACCAGATCGGCCGGCAGCGCTGTGCCGTTGGCCAGCATCACCCGTTGCCCATCGATGGCCACGGCAGTGGTGCCCAGATGGAAGACCACGCCGTGCTGTTCGTGCAGCTCGCGAATGAAGCGACCGGCCGCCTCACCGAGCACGCGTTGCATCGGCACCGCCTCGGGCCCGACCACGTGCACCTCGATGTCGCGCGCGCGCAGCGATGCCGCGACCTCCAGCCCGATGAAGCTGGCGCCGATGACCACCGCACGCCGCGCCTCTGCCGCTCGCGCGATCAGCGCACGGCTGTCGCTCCAGCTGCGCAAGGTGTGCACGTGCGGCAGATCGGCGCCGGGAATGTCCAGCCGCACGGGGTCGGCGCCGGTGGCCAACAGCAGCGAGCCGTAGGCAATCGAACTGCCGTCTTCGAGCCGCAACTCTCGCTTGGTGGTGTCGATGGCTGCGACACGCGCGTTGAGGCGCAGATCGATCTTCTGTTCTGCGTAGAACGCCGCAGAGCGCAGCGCGATCCAGTCTTCCGGCGCGCTGCCGGCGAGATAGTTCTTCGACAGGTTCGGCCGGTCGCACGGCAGCGAGTCATCGGCGCTGAGCATCGTGATCTTGCCACCGTAACCCTCGCGGCGCAGCATCTCGGCCGCGGCATTGCCGGCGGCGCCACCGCCGACGATGACGATCGAGTTCGGCATGTCGGCATCGGCGCTGCGCGCAACCGTTGCCTTGGCTTCGTGCTTGCCGGTGACGAACACGCGGCCGTCACGCCGCTCGACGCGCCAGCAGGCCACCGCGTCGAGCGCCGGCGCACGCAGCGCCGCGCCGCTGCGCAGGCTGAAGCAGGCGTGGTGCCAGGGGCAGCGAATCGTGTCGCCGACCAGCAGTCCGTCGGACAGCGGCGCCCCGTAATGCGTGCAGGTGGCGCCGATGGCGAACAACTCGGCACCGCGCTTGACCAACAGCACAGCTTCGCCTTGCGCATGACCCAGCAAGGGTGCATCGTCCTCGAGTGTCGAAAGGGCAACTCCTGCGGCGAAATCGGGACCGCTGAGTTCGGTGGGCGCGTCGCTCATGGTGCTTCTCCGGATGATCTGCTTCAGTGTGGCCGTTCGCTCAACGGCTACAGTCCCAGCGCCAATTGCGCCGCCTCGGACATGCGCGATCGATCCCACGGCGGATCGAAGACCATGTCCACGTTGACTTCTTCCACGTGCGGCAGCGCCAGCACCTTGTCGGCGACCTCCTCGGCCAGGATCTCGCCCATGCCGCAGCCCGGTGCGGTGAGGGTCATCTTGATCGACACGCGAAAGCGCCCATCCTGCACCGGCAGCACGTCGCAGACATAGATCAGGCCGAGCTCGACGATGTCCACCGGAATCTCCGGGTCGTAGCAGGTCTTCAAGGTCTGCCACACGATGCCACGCAAAGCTTCGGGCTTCACATCGTCCGGCACCTGCGGCGCGGCGGGCACCCCGCGGTCGATGGCATCGGCATCGGCGCCTTTCAGCCGCACCAGCTGGCCGCCGGCGACCAGGGTGAAGCTCGAGCCCAGCGCCTGCGTCAGCTGCGCGGCGGTGCCCGCCGGCAGTTCCAGCGGCGTGCCGTCGGGAATGCGCTCGACGCGCACCGCCCGGCGCGTGACCACGGCTTCGCCCCGTTGTTTCATGGCGTGGGCGCCGCTTCGGGCGCGTCGGTCAAGGCATGCATCAACGCATGCCAGCCGAGCAGCGCGCACTTGATGCGGCTGGGGTAGCGGCGCACACCCGCCAGGCTGATCAACTTGCCCAGGTTCGCATCCTCGGCTCCGCACTGGCCGGTGAGCACCGCGCGGAAGCGCTTGTGAAGGGCAACGGCTGCGGCCAGGTCGCGGCCGATCACCGCCTCGCTCATCATCGATGCCGATGCGATGCAGATCGCGCAGCCCTGGCCGCTGAAGGCGATGTCGTGCAACTGGTCGTCTTCGATGCGCAGTTCGACCCGCAGATCGTCGCCGCATTGCGGGTTGGTGCCACGCGCGCTGTGCGTCGGTGCATCCAGATGCCCGAAGTGGCGCGGCGCGCGCTTGTGTTCGAGCACCAGTTCCTGGTACAGGCCGGCTTCGGGCGAGGCCGTGTTCACCGCAACAACTCCAGCGCGCCGGCCACGCCGGCCACCAGCCGTTCGACTTCTTCGTGGCTGTTGTAGATCGCGAAGGAAGCGCGCGTGGTCGGGCCCAGCCGCAGGTGGTCGATCAACGGCATCGCGCAGTGGTGGCCGGTGCGCACCGCGATGCCCTGTTCGTCCAGCAGGGTGCCGATGTCGTGCGGGTGCACGCCGTCGGCGACGAAGGAAACGATGGCCGTGCGCATGCAGCGCGGCGACAACACGGTGATGCCCGGCAGCGACTGCAGGCCGGCTACCGCGTGGGCGCGCAAGGCTTCGACATGCGCGTCGATGTCGGCCCGGCCGGTCTGGTCGATGAACATGGCCGCCGCCGCCATGCCCACCGCACCGGCGACATTGGGCGTGCCGCCTTCGAGCCGCGCCGGCAGTTCAGCGAACGACGCTTGTGCGTAGTCGACCCACTGCACCATGCCGCCGCCATAGCGCAGCGGTGCGACCTTTTCCAGCGCGGCGCGCCGGCCGGCGAGTGCACCGATGCCCATCGGGCCGTACATCTTGTGGCCGGAAAAGGCCATGAAGTCGCAATCCAGCGCCGACAGGTCGGGCACCGCATGGGCCACGGCCTGAGCGGCATCGAGCACCGTCAGCGCGCCGGCCTTTGCGGCCAGCGCCAACAGCGCCTCATACGGCGGGCGTTCGCCGGTGGCGTTGGCGCAAGCCGTCAGTGCGAACACACGGGTGTGCGGGCCGAACAACCGCGTCAGATCGTCGGCGTGCAACCGGCCCTTCGCATCGGGGCGCAGGATCAGCAGCTGTGCACCGCTGCGCCGCGCCGCCATCTGCCAGGGCACCAGGTTGGCGTGGTGTTCCAGGCCGCTGACGATGATCTCGTCGCCGGCTTGCAACGACAGGCCGTTGGCCAGCAGGTTCAGCGCCTCGGTGGTGCCCGAGGTGAAGATCAGTTCATGGTCGGTGCCGGCGCCGACGAAGGTTTTCAGCGTGGCACGGGCAGCTTCGAAGGCATCGGTGGCGCGCTGGCTCAGCGTGTGCACGCCGCGGTGGATGTTGGCGCGATCCTGCGAATCGAAACGGCGCATCGCGTCGAGCACCGCGTGCGGCATCTGCGTGGTCGCAGCGTTGTCCAGGTAGGCCAGCGGACGGCCATGCACCTGCTGCAACAGCAACGGGAATTCGGTGGAGCGGGGGCCGAGCTGCAATGCCTTACCCATGGCTCGGCTCCATCGCGCTGCCCAGGTGCCGTCGCACCTGAAGGGCCAGCATGGCGTCGATGCCCAGGCTGTCCATCAGCTCCGCGTTTTCCAGGCCGTGCCGCAACACCTCGCGTGCCATGCCTTCGACCACCAGCGCACGCGCCAGCGGCGCATCCAGCCCACGCTGGCCGGCATAGAACAACGCCTCTTCGTCCAGCGCGCCCCAGGTGGCACCGTGCGCCGCCTGCACCTGGTCGTGGTGGATCTCCAGGTGCGGGCGCAGCACGATCTTCGGCTGGCCGCCGGTGGCCACGCCGTTCAAGCGCTGGCGCGCATCAGCGTCGTCGCAGCCCGGTGCGATGTGGGTCAACGCGTTGACCACCGAGTGTGCCGCGCCCTCGGCCAGCACCAGCGCGTCGACGCTGCTGTGGGTGTGCGCTGCCCCGTGCCGCGCATGGACCTGTTGCTCCAGCGCGTTGCCGGCCGCGAACAGCACCGCCGCCCCGTGCGCCGCGGCGCGCGCGCCTTGCAATTCGAACAGGTTTCGCTGCAGGTGGTAGGCACTGCCCGAGGCCAGCAGCGTTTGGTGATAACGCGCGTCGGCTTCGAGCTTCACATGCACGTGGTGGGCCAACCGGTCGCCCGCCGCGGGTGTGGCAACGCGCAGATGCTGCAAGGTGGCGCCGCGGCCCAAGCGCAGATGCACTTGCAGGTTGTGCACCAACGGGCGCTGGCAACTGCTGGCGTCGCGCTCGTGCACTTCCGCCAACACGCAGTGCACTCCCGGCTGCAGATCGATCACCAGCAGCGGCGCATCGACCTCGCAGCGCGATCGCAGCCGCAACTCCAGCCACACGGTCGGCGTGGCACCTCCGGCCGCCGACTCGGCACCCTGGATGCGCAGGCGCAAGCCGCGGCGACACAGCGCGCGGTGCGCCCAGGCGAAGGGCGCCGCCTCGTCGCTGTCGGGCAGCGGCAAGCCGGCGAACAGCTCGGTGCGTTGCGCGGCATCGGCCGCGTCCAGCCAGCGCGCATCGACGCGACCGGTCGGCCGCGCACCGATCGGTTGCACGGCCCAGCCTGCGCCTTCCAACGGCGTGGCGTCGCAGCCTGCAGTCGTGTCCGCCGAATCGCCCAGCCATACCGCGGCGGCCGGCGGCGGCAGGTGGCGGAACGATTCGCTCGTGCGAGCGATCCAGCCGATGTCGGCCAGCCGCTGGCGGGCGGACAGCGCGTCGGCGCGGGCGGCATTCATGCGGCCACCGCGTGTGGTGCAGCCTGTTCGGCGCGTGTGAAGCCGGTGCGCGCAATGTCGCGGGCCAGCGCCAAGCCACCGGTCTCGGCGATGCAGCCCTGGTCCAGTCGCAGCACCGCATCGGGCGCCAGCGATTCGATCAATTGCAGATAGTGCGAGATGACGATGAAGGCGGTGCCCTGCGCGCGCAAGTCCCGCACCAGCTCGACGATGGCGCGCACGCCGTCGATGTCCATGCCGGAGTCGATCTCGTCGAGCAATGCCAGCCGCGGTTTCAGCAGCGCCAGTTGCAGCAACTCGTTGCGCTTGCGTTCGCCGCCCGAGAAGCCGTCGTTGACCGGGCGGCCGAGCATCGCATCGGGCAAACCCAGCCGTGCAGCGGCGGCGCGCGCGTCACCGAGGAAATCGAACGCGTCGAGCGGCGTTTCGCCGCGCGCTTCACGCACCGCGTTCAACGCGGTGCGGATGAACAGGTTGTTCTTCACGCCGGGGATGTCGGGTGGCGACTGGAACGACAGGAACAAACCGGCGCGGGCGCGCTGCTGCACATCCATCGCCAGCAGATCGTGACCGGCGAAACGCGCCTGTCCGCCGACCACGCGGCAGCGCGGGTGACCCGCCAACGCCAGGCCCAGGGTGCTCTTGCCACTGCCGTTGGCGCCCATCAGCACCAGCAGTTCGCCGGGCCGCACCTGCAGCGACACCGATCTCAGCACAGGGTGGTCTGCCACATCGACCCTCAGGTCGCGCAGGTCCAGCAAGGTTTCGGTGGTGTTCATGGTTTGCCCTTCATTGGGTTCAACCGACCGCGCCTTCCAGCGACACCGCCAGCAAGGCCTTGGCTTCGAGCGCGAATTCCATCGGCAGCTCTTCAAGCACCGCCTGGCAGAAGCCGCCGACGATCAACGCGGTGGCATCTTCGGGGTCGATGCCGCGCGAGCGGCAATAGAACAGGCGTTCTTCGGAGATGCGGGTCGTGGTCGCTTCGTGTTCGAGCACCGCATCGGCGCGCGCTGCTTCGATGTAGGGGAAGGTATGGGCGCCGCAATGCGGGCCGATCAGCAATGAATCGCACTGCGTGTGGTTGCGCGCGCCGGCAGCCGTGGGCGCCACACGCACCAGGCCGCGGTAGCTGTTCTGCGCCTGCCCGGCGCTGATGCCCTTGGAGACGATGCGGCTGCTGGTGTTGCGCCCCAGGTGAATCATCTTGGTGCCGGTGTCGGCCTGCTGGTGGTGGTTC